>NZ_JBMVFV010000023.1:0-72665 GCF_049538395.1 Micromonospora sp. AB353
GCCGCCCCCGGTTCCCGCCCCGGCTCTGCCGCCGGGGCTACCGGCTCCCGTCCCGCCCCGGCTGGTGCGGCTGCCGAGTCCGGCCCGTCCGCCGCCGAATCCGGCCCGCGTCTCGCCCCGGCGGCGACCGAGGCGACAGCGGCTGCCGGGGTCCGCTCCGACACGGACGCCGGGTTCCCCGCGTCGGCCGCCTCCGAGCGGGCCGCCGCCGGCTCGGCGACGTCCGGTCCGGCCGCTGCCCGACGCCCGGTACCGCCGTCCGCGGTGATGCCCGACCCGGCCACGCCCGAGCCGCCCCGCCCCGGCGCGGCGAATCCCGGTGCGCTCGACGCGGTGGCGGTACGCCGGGTCTGGCCCGAGGTGGTCGGCAAGGTCAACCGGAGCAACAAGCGGATCGCCGCGCTGATGCGGGACGCGGTGGTACGCGACCTGGACGGCGACACCCTGGTGCTGACCGTGAAGTCGACGGTGCTGGCGAAGATGATGGCCGATCACGCCGCAGTGCTGACCGATGCGCTCTACGAGGAGCTGGGCGGCCGCTGGCAGATCCGCTGCGAGGTGGCCGGGGAGCGTGGCGCGGCCTCGCTCGGTGGCCCGTCCCGCCCGTCCGGAGCGAGCCGTGCGCAGGCCGACGCCGCGTCGGCCCGCAGCGCGTCCGACAGCGCACCGCCCCGCCCGGCGTCCGCCCCGACGGGTGCCGCGTCCGACGCCGCTCCCGGTCGCCCGGACCCCGGAGCGGCCGGCACCGCTCAGGCGCGCCCCGCTTCCGGCAGCGCAGCAGACTTCTCTCACTCGACCGCACCCGACCCGGGACCGGGCCGTCCGGACTCCGGTGCCGCCGGGCGTCCGGAATCGACGAAGCCCGACAGCATGGCCCGATCCTCGACCGCGCCGGCCGCTGCGGCTGGGCCGGTCGGCGAGGAGGACTGGCCGGAGCCCGTTCGGCCCGGTGGCGCGGCTGCCGGAACCGCCTCGGCGGCGGGCACCGGGGATACGGAGGACTGGCCGGCGGCGGCCCGTCCGGGCGGGGGCACGGCGACCGCTACCGCCCCTGTCGTCGTACCCAAGCCTGCTGCACCCGCGGCGGCGCCGGCACCCGCCGGTGGGGCGGGGCCGGCGGGGCCGAAGAACAGCGCGATCGCGGCGGCGCGGGCGGCTGCGGCGGCTGCCGCTGCGGGCGGTGGTCCCGGCAAGGGGCCGCGCGGGGCGCAGCCGGCGCGGAAGACGGCCGATGCCGAGTGGGCGGGCGAGCCGCCCTACGACCCGGACTTCGACGGCCCGGTGCGGGGCGGTGGCGCGCCCGCGGCGGCGCCCGCCTACGAGGGGTTCGATCCGGGCGACGAGCCGCTCGACGACGTGATCGACGAGCGGACCGCCCGGCAGTCGAGCGAGGAGCAGGCGGTGCAGCTGCTGCGCGAGACGTTCGGCGCGGAGAAGATCGACGAGGTGGACGCGCGCTGAGCGCGCGCCGACCGCGATTCAGCGGTGCCGTGGCCCGACTAGGCTGGGCGCGGCCGACCAGACGAGTGGAAGAAGGAGCGGTCCGTGCGCCCAGGTGGACAGCCGAACATGCAGCAGATGCTGAAGCAGGCGCAGAAGATGCAGCAGCAGATCGCCAAGGCCCAGGCCGAGCTGGCCGAGGCGGAGCTGACCGGCACCGCCGGCGGGGGCCTGGTCACCGCTACGGTCGCCGGTACCGGTGAGCTGAAGGCGATCAAGATCGACCCGAAGGCGGTCGACCCGGAGGACGTCGAGACGCTCGAAGACCTGGTGGTCGCCGCGGTGCACAACGCCGCCGAGGCGGCCCGCGAGTTGACCGAGAAGAAGATGGGCCCGGTCGCGGGCGGCATGGGCGGCCTCAGCCTGCCCGGGTTCTGAGCCGGCAGATGTACGAGGGTGCCATCCAGGATCTGATCGACGAGCTGGGCCGGTTGCCGGGCGTGGGCCCGAAGAGCGCCCAGCGGATCGCGTTCCACGTGCTGTCGGCGGATCCGGCCGACGTGAACCGGCTGGCCGGCGCGCTGCGCAAGGTCAAGGATCTGGTCCGGTTCTGCACGACCTGCTACAACGTGGCCGAGTCGGAGCAGTGCCGGATCTGCCGCGACCCACGGCGCACGGACGAGGTGCTCTGTGTGGTCGAGGAGCCGAAGGACGTGGTGGCGATCGAGCGGACCGGCGAGTTCCGCGGGCGCTACCACGTGCTCGGCGGCGCGATCAATCCGCTGGAGGGCATCGGCCCGGACAACCTGCGGATCCGTGAGCTGATGACCCGCCTCGGCGGCGGCGAGATCCGCGAGCTGATCCTCGCCACCGACCCGAACACCGAGGGCGAGGCGACAGCCACCTATCTGGCGCTGATGGTCAAGCCGATGGGGATCGCGGTGACCCGGCTCGCGAGTGGACTGCCGGTCGGCGGCGACCTGGAGTACGCCGACGAGATCACGCTGGGCCGGGCCTTCGAGGGCCGCCGGGCCGTCTGAATCCAGTGTGCCGCCTCCGGCGGGTGCCCTGCGGGGTGCCCGCCGGACGTGTCTCCGGGCCGGACCGGCATGTCCGTCGATCTGACAGGAACGTGCGTCCGGGACCGGATCGACGTAATAAATTCGGCCTTCTGGCCGACGAAACATCGGCAGCTCAAGTGATCCTCCTTCGATTCGTATGCCTCGTTGCGGAACAGACACGATTCGATACCAACCCGCCCCCCGCCCGTTTCCGCGCCGTCCACCCGAGGGCTAAGGTCTGCGCACATCGGTGACCCTGTCACCACGTTGTCCGTACCCCCAAGGACGAGGTGAAGCACCATGCGTGCATCCAGGCCGAAGGTCGCAATCGCGGCCGTCGCGGTCGCGGCCCTCGCGGTTGCAGGCTGCGCCGAGAGCGACCGTGAGAGTGGCTCCGGAGATAGCAAGAAGGACACCCTCGTCTTCGGCGTCGCCGGAGACCCGAAGGTGCTCGACCCCAGCTTCGCCAGCGACGGTGAGTCGCTGCGCGTGGCGCGCCAGGTCTTCGAGACCCTGGTCCGTCCGGAGGAGGGCGGCACCAAGGTGACGCCGGGCCTCGCCGAGTCCTGGACGCCGGATGCGGCGGGCACGACCTGGACCTTCAAGCTCCGCTCGGGCGTCAAGTTCCACGACGGCACCGACTTCAACGCCGAGGCCGTCTGCGCCAACTTCGACCGCTGGTACAACGCCAAGGGCCTCATGCAGAGCCCGGACGTGACCGCGTACTGGCAGGACGTCATGGGCGGGTTCGCCAAGAACGAGAACCCGGACCTGCCGCCGAGCCTCTTCAAGTCCTGCACCGCCAAGGACGCCACCACTGTGGACCTGGCGTTCACCCGGGTCTCCAGCAAGATCCCGGCCGCGCTGATGCTGCCGTCGTTCTCGATCCAGAGCCCCAAGGCGATGGAGCAGTACGACGCCAGCAACGTGACCGGCACCGCCGAGGACATCAAGTACCCCGCGTACGCGATGGAGCACCCGACCGGCACCGGCCCGTTCAAGTTCAAGGCGTGGGACGTCGCGAACAAGACGCTCACCATCGAGCGCAACGACGACTACTACGGCGACAAGGCCAAGCTGAAGACCATCATCTTCAAGACGATCTCGGACGAGAACGCCCGCAAGCAGGCGCTCCGCTCGGGTGACATCCAGGGCTACGACCTGGTCGGCCCGGCCGACGTCGAGCCGCTGAAGAAGGAGGGCTTCAACGTCCTCACCCGGCCCGCCTTCAACGTCCTCTACCTGGCGATCAACCAGAAGGGGAACCCGAAGCTGGCCGACCTGAAGGTCCGGCAGGCCATCGCGCACGCGCTGAACCGGCAGGCCCTTGTCGACTCGAAGCTGCCCCCGGGCGCCAAGGTCGCGATGAACTTCATGCCCGACACCGTCGAGGGCTGGAACGGCGACGTCACCAAGTACGACTACGACCCGGCCAAGGCGAAGGCCCTGCTGGCCGAGGCGGGCGCGTCGAACCTGACGCTGAAGTTCCACTACCCGACCGAGGTCACCCGGCCGTACATGCCGAACCCGAAGGACATCTTCGAGCTGCTCTCGGCGGACCTCAAGGCGGTCGGCATCAACGTCCAGGCCATCCCGCTGAAGTGGAGCCCGGACTACCTCAACGCCACCACCTCCGGCAACAAGCACGACCTGCACTTCCTCGGCTGGACCGGTGACTACGGCGACGCGTACAACTTCATCGGCACCTTCTTCGACCGCCCGAAGGACGAGTGGGGCTTCAACAACGCCCAGCTCTTCGCGCAGTTCAAGGACGCCGACACCACCGCCGACGCGGCGGCCCGTACGGAGAAGTACAAGGCACTGAACAAGTCGATCATGGACTTCCTGCCGGGTGTGCCGATCTCGCACTCCCCGCCGGCGATCGTGTTCGGCAAGGACGTGACCGGGATCAAGGCGAGCCCGCTCACCGACGAGCGGTACGCGACCGCAGAGTTCAAGTGATCTGAAGGCACCGTACGCGGGCGGGCGCTGTGACCACAGCGCCCGCCCGCACCCCTCCGCACACCCTCCGAGGCGCCCGTGTTCCGGTTCATCATCAGACGCCTGCTACAGCTGATACCCACGCTGTTCGGGCTCTCCGTCCTGCTGTTCATCTGGCTCCACCGACTTCCCGGCGGGCCCGAGACCGCGATCCTCGGTGAACGGGGCACGCCCGAGACGCGCGCCGCCATCCGGCGCAACCTCGGCCTCGACGAGCCGATCCTGGTCCAGTACGCCCGCTTCCTGCGGCGGATGATCCGGCTCGACCTGGGCACCTCGACCGGTACCAAGCGGGCCGTCACCACGGAGTTCGTGGAACGGTTCCCCGGCACCGTCGAACTGACGATCATGGCCATGATCCTCGCGGTCGGCATCGGCATCCCGCTCGGCTACCTGGCCGCCCGCCGCCGGGGCCGGTTCCTCGACCACGCCTCGGTCGGCGGATCGCTCATCGGCATCTGCATCCCGGTCTTCTTCCTGGCGTACGTGCTCAAGGCGATCTTCGCGGAGAACCTGGGCTGGTTCCCCTCCAGCGGCCGGCAGGATCCGACCATCGGCGCGACCCGGGTCACCAACTTCTTCGTCCTCGACGGGCTCATGACCCGCGAGTGGGACGCCGCCGCCGATGCGCTCTGGCACCTCGTGCTGCCGGGTATCGCGCTCGCCAGCATCCCGCTCGCGATCATCGTCCGGATCACCCGGGCCAGCGTGCTGGAGGTGCTGAACGAGGACTTCGTCCGCACCGCCGAGGCCAAGGGCCTGACCGAGCGGACCGTCCGCCGCCGGCACGTGCTGCGCAACGCCATGCTTCCGGTGGCCACCTCGATCGGTCTCCAGACCGGTCTCCTGCTCTCCGGCGCGGTGCTCACCGAGACCGTGTTCGCGTTCAGCGGCATCGGCGCGTTCGTCGCCGAGTCGATCAGTCAGCGCGACTACCCGGTGCTGATGGGCTTCATCATGATCATTGCGGTGGTGTACGTGCTGGTGAATCTCCTGGTCGACCTCTCCTACAGCGTGATCGACCCGAGGGTGAGGGTGCGATGACCATCACCACTGGCAAGAAGCGCGAGAAGATCGACCGGCTCGCCGAACTGGCCGCCCGCGACGACGAGCAGGGGGTGAGCCTCTGGAAGGAGGCGTTCCGCCGGCTGCGCCGCAACCCGGCCGCCGTCATCGGCGTGGTCATCCTGGCGGTCTTCGTCCTGGTCGCGGTCATCGGGCCGTTCCTCGTCCCGTACAGCCCGACCGACTCCATCGGCATCCGCGAGGGCCTGGTCAAGTCCGGCCAGGGCATCATTCCGGGCGCCTCCGCCGACCACTGGCTCGGCTTCGACCACCAGGGCCGGGACGAGTTCAGCCGGCTCATCGTCGGGGCCCGGCAGACGCTGCTCGTCGGCGTCGTCTCCACCCTGATCGGCCTCGCGGTCGGCGCGTTGATCGGCGGCGTCGCCGGTGCCGCGGCCGGCCTCGGCGGGCGCTGGGGCCGCTGGATCGACACCACCCTGATGCGCTTCATCGACATGCTGCTGGCCATGCCGAGCCTGCTGCTCGCGGTGAGCATCGCGGCGCTGCTCGGCGCCAGCCTCACCACCGTGATGATCGCCGTCGGTGTGGTGTCCGTGCCGATCTTCGCCCGGCTGCTGCGCGGCTCGATGATCGCGCAGGCGAACAGCGACTACGTGCTGGCCGCGACGTCGCTCGGCGTGAAGCGCTCCAAGATCGCCCTCACCCACGTGGTGCCGAACTCGATCGCCCCGGTCATCGTGCAGGCCACGCTGACGCTGGCGACCGCGATCATCGAGGCGGCCGCGCTGTCCTTCCTCGGTCTCGGCAACCCCGACTCGGCCATCCCGGAGTGGGGCGTCATGCTCGCCGACGCGCAGCCGTACCTGGGCATCCGGCCGGGCCTGGCGATCTATCCGGCGCTCGGCATCATCATCACCGCGCTGGGGTTCACCCTGCTCGGTGAGGCGATGCGCGAGGCTCTCGATCCGAAGCTGCGGAAGTAGGTCAGTCAGCCATGGCACTGCTCGAAGTGGACGACCTCTCCGTCACGTTCGCCCGTCGTGGGCAGCGCACCGTGCACGCGGTGGACGGGGTGTCCTTCTCGGTCGACGCCGGCGAGGTGGTCGGTCTGGTCGGCGAGTCCGGCTGCGGCAAGAGCGTCACGTCGCTGGCCATCATGGGCCTGCTGCCCAAGCAGCCGGGCCTGCGCGTGGGCGGCAAGGCGGTCTTCGACGGCACCGACCTGCTCCAGCTCGACGACCGATCCCGCCGCGACATCCGCGGCCGGGACGTGGCGATGATCTTCCAGGATCCGCTGTCCTCGCTGAACCCGGTCATCCCGATCGGGCTCCAGGTGACCGAGGTGCTGGCCCGGCACCGGGGCATGAAGGGCGAGGCGGCCACCAAGGAGGCGGCGGCCCTGCTCGACCGGGTGGGCATCCCGGACCCGCGACGGCGCCTGAAGGAGTACCCGCACCAGCTCTCCGGCGGCATGCGGCAGCGGGCGCTGATCGCCATGGCTGTCGCCTGCCAGCCCCGGCTGCTGATCGCCGACGAGCCGACCACCGCGCTCGACGTCACCATCCAGGCGCAGATCCTGGAGCTGCTGAAGGACCTGGTCCGGGACTCCGGCACCGCGCTGGTGATGATCACCCACGACCTCGGCGTGGTCGCCGGTATGTGCGACACCATCAACGTGCTCTACGCCGGCCGGGTGGTGGAGACGGCCACCCGCCGTCCGCTGTTCCGCCAGCCCCGGCACCCGTACACCGAGGGGTTGCTCGGTTCGGTGCCGCGCCTGGACGCCGGCCGCGGCGAACGGCTCAACCCCATCCCCGGCTCGGTGCGCGACGTGCTGCCCTGGCCGGACGGCTGCGCGTTCGCCCCGCGCTGCGCCCGCCGCGTCGACGCCTGCGTGGGCGAGCCGCCGGAGCTGGTGATCACCCACGACGCCCGCAGCTACCGCTGCGTCAACCCGGTGCCGGTGCCCGGCCTGACTCCGGAGGCGGACGCCCGCGCGACCGCGCCGACGACCACCGAACCGGGTGCGGTGCCGGCCCAGGCCGAACCGGCCGACCCGCCCGCCGTGCCCGGCTTCGGACCGGCTCCGCGCGAGGAGGAGACCCCATGAGCGACAACGACATCCTCGTCGAGGTCCGTGACCTGAAGGTGCACTTCCCGATCCGCCGGGGCGTGCTGTTCGACCGGACCGTCGGGCACGTCAAGGCGGTCGACGGGGTCGACCTCAGCATTCCGCGCGGCAAGACGTACGGGCTGGTGGGTGAGTCGGGCTGCGGCAAGTCCACGCTGGGCCGGGCGCTGCTCCAGCTCAACCCGCCGACCAGCGGCGAGGTGAAGTTCGACGGCGTCGAGCTGACCACGCTCCCGGCCGGCAAGCTGCGCGCGATGCGCCGCCGGATGCAGATGATCTTCCAGGATCCGATGTCCAGCCTGGACCCCCGGCAGAACGTCGAGTCGATCCTGACCGAGGGCCTCCAGACCCACGGCATCGGCGCCAACCGGGACGACCGGCGGCGGATCATCGGCGAGACGCTCGATGCGGTGGGCCTGCCCAAATGGGCGCTGTCCCGCTACCCGCACGAGTTCTCCGGCGGCCAGCGCCAGCGCATCGGTATCGCCCGCGCCCTGGTGCTCGGCCCGGAGCTGATCGTCGCCGACGAGCCGGTCTCCGCGCTGGACGTGTCGATCCAGGCGCAGGTGGTCAACCTGCTCGACGAACTCCAGGACAGCCTCGGCCTGACCTACCTGGTCATCGCGCACGACCTGGCGGTGGTGCGGCACATCTCCGACATCGTCGGCGTGATGTACCTGGGCGCGCTGGTGGAGGAGGCGCCGAGCGACCGGCTCTACACCGAGCCGATGCACCCGTACACCAGGGCGCTGATGTCGGCGGTGCCGGTGCCGGACCCCGACGTGGAGGACCGCCGCGAGCGCATCCTGCTCGCCGGTGACCTGCCCTCGCCGGCCAACCCGCCGTCGGGCTGCCGGTTCCACACCCGCTGCCCGTGGGCACAGCCGACCCGCTGCGCCGACGAGCGGCCCGAACTGCGCCAGATCGGCGCCAGCCGGGTGGCCTGCCACTGGGCCGAGCAGATCGCCGCCGGTGAGCTGCGCCCGCACGAGGTGACCGCGAAGGTCACCCGGCCGGAGGGCGAGGGCGAGGAGCCGGGCGTGGTCTCCGCGCCGAGCGAGCCCGGATCGTACGTCTGACACGACGAAGCGCGTCCCCACCCGGCCCGGGTGGGGACGCGCTTCTCGTCTGTCAGCCCTCGGGACGGTTGAGCAGGCCCACCGCGATCGTGTGCACGGCGTCCAGCGCGGCCGGGTCGGCCAGCGGCGCGGAACCGCCGGTGACCGCGTACCACTCGTCGGCGTCCTTGTACTGCACCCGCAGCGTCACCCGGCCGTCGGCGTGCTCGGTGCGCAGCGTCAACTCGCCGGTCACCACGCCCACCTCGTCCGTCATGACCCCGCCCGGACCGGCCGTGATGTCCGAGGTGCGGTCCGCCGGTCCGCCCGGCGCGCCCCCGGCCGGCGCCCCCGGCACCGCGTCGGCGGTCATGCCCGCCCCGGCCACGTCGGTGGGCTCCGGCTGCCGGCCGTCCGCCGTCATCCCGGCCGACGCCGGACCGGCGGGTGCGGCGTCTGTGTCCGGCGTGCCCGCCGGGGCCGGTGTGGCGTCCGGCCCGGTCACGGTTTGCTCGCCCATGTGCAGCCCTCCAGCATGTCGGTGAGAGCGGCCTTCTCGGCACTTGTCACAGTCAGCCGCCAGTAGTGCTTCACCGTCACCCAGTCCGCCGCGTACTGACACCAGGACGACCGGTTCGGCGGCTTCCACTGGGACGGATCCTGGTCACCCTTTGCCCGGTTGGACCGCGCCGAAACCGCGATGAGCTGCGGCCTGGTCAGGTCGTTGGCGAAGTCGCCACGCTTCGAGTCGTCCCACTCGGCCGCGCCCGACCGCCACGCGGCGGCCAGCGGCACCGTGTGGTCGATGTCCACGTCCGACGGATCGTTGAGCACCACACCGTCGTAGACGCTCTCCCACCGGCCGCCCACCACGTTGCAGCCGGACAGCTTGATGCCCTCGCCGTCGCGTTGCAGCACGCTGTCGCGGACGTCGCAGTTCTTGCCGGTGTCGCGCCAGTGCGGGAAGCGGGAACGGCTGTAGCCCTTCATCGACCCGGCCGTGGCCACTGTGAGCTCACCGAGCTGCTTGTTGACGTTCCCGGCGGCGCTCGGTGGCGCCTCCGGCTCGGTGACCGACACGTCGCAGCCGGCCACGCCGAGGGCGAGCACCGCGCTCAGCGCGGCCGCCAGCCCGGCTCGGGCTCCTGATCTCGTACGCACAGACGACACCTCTCCAGCTTGCGTGCTCCGGGCGAGTCCGCACAGTACCCGGCGGCGGTTTCCGCGATTCGTGGCGTCGAGGATGGGCGGCGGGCAGAGTGGTGAGACGTGACCGCACCCGCTCCCGCGCTGCGTACCGGCTCCGCCGCCGGACGCGGCACCCTGCTCGCCGCGATCCTCGCCTCCGGCATGGTGTTCCTCGACAGCACTGTCGTCAACGTCGCGCTACCGCGCCTCGGCGCCGAACTCGACGCCACAGTCGCCGGTCTGCAGTGGACCGTGAACGGCTACCTGCTCATGCTCGCCGCGTTCGTCCTGCTCGGCGGTGCCCTCGGCGACCGGTTCGGGCGGCGGCGCGTCTTCCTGCTCGGCGTCGTCTGGTTCGCCGCGGCGTCGGTGCTCTGCGGGCTGGCCCAGGACACCGGATGGCTCGTCGCCGCCCGGTTCCTCCAGGGCGCCGGCGGGGCGCTGCTCACCCCCGGCTCGCTGTCCGTGCTCCAGGCCAGCTTCCACCCCGACGACAGGGGCCGGGCCATCGGCACCTGGTCCGGGCTGTCCGGGGTGTCCACCGCGCTCGGACCGCTGCTCGGCGGCTGGCTGATCGACACGCTCTCCTGGCGGTGGATCTTCTTCGTCAACCTGCCGCTCGCAGTCGGCGTGGTGCTCGCCGCGCTGCGCTGGGTGCCGGAGAGCCGGGACGAGGAGATCTCGCGTACCGGGGGCGGGCGGCGGTTCGACGTTGCGGGCGCGCTGCTCGGCGCGCTCGCGCTCGGCGGCGTCACGTACGCGTTGATCGACGCCCCGGCGCGCGGCCTGGACTCCCCGGCGGTGCTCGCCGCGGCGGTGCTCGGAGTGGTCGCCGTGGTGGTCTTCGTGCTGGTCGAGCGGCGGCGCGGCGACACCGCGATGCTGCCCACCGGGCTGTTCTCCAGCCGGCTGTTCTCCGTGCTGAACGTCTTTACCGTCGTGGTGTACGCGGCGCTCGGCGGGTTCACCTTCTTCCTCGCCGTCTACCTGCAGAACGTCGTCGGCTGGTCGGCGCTGCTCACCGGCCTGGCCACCGTGCCGATGACGGTGCTGCTGCTGGTCGGCTCGCCACGCGCGGGCGCGCTGTCGGCCCGCATCGGCCCCCGGCTGCCGCTCACCGTCGGCCCGGTGATCGCCGCCGTGGGCCTGCTGCTGTTGCGGCGGGTCGGGCCTGGTGCGTCGTACTGGGTGGACGTGCTGCCGGGCGTGACGCTGTTCGGCGCCGGGCTCACACTCGTGGTGGCGCCGCTGACCACGTCGGTGCTCGGCGCCGTCTCGGACCGGTTCGCCGGGGTGGCGAGCGGCTTCAACAACGCCGCGTCCCGGGCCGGCGGCCTGCTCGCGGTGGCCGCGCTGCCGCTGCTGGTCGGGCTGTCGGGCACCGGGTACGAGCAGAAGGGCGCGCTCGCCGACGCGTACCGGGGGGCGTTGGCGTGGTGCGCGGGGCTGCTGCTGGCCGGGGCCGTGCTCGCCGCCGTGCTCATCCACCGCCCCGGGCGGGGGGAAGGAAGGGCCCCTTCTTAACGCCTCCGGTAGAGGAAGGGCCCCTTGTTAACACTCGGGCCATTCGGGCGCGGGCGTTAAGAAGGGCCCCCTCCTATGCAGAATGCGTTAAGAAGGGGCCCTTCCTTACACCTCAAGCACCTCAGGCGCGGGTGCGGTTCACCGCGCTCGTGACCGCCTTGATCGAGGCGGTCACGATGTTCGCGTCCACCCCGACGCCCCACACCGTACGGCCGTCCACCTCGCACTCCACGTACGCGGCGGCCTGCGCGTCCCCACCGGAGGACAGCGCGTGCTCGTGGTAGTCGAGCACCCGTACCGCCACGCCCAGGGACTGCAACGCGTTGACGTACGCGTCGATCGGGCCGTTGCCGACGGCGGTGAGCGCGCGGGTCTCGCCGCCGAAGCCGACGCGGGCGTCGATCTCGACCTTGCCGTCGACGGTGCCGATGGTGTATTCGGCCAGCTTGACGGCCGGGTCCACCTGGTGGTCGACCAGGTAGTTGCGGGCGAAGATCTCCCACATCGCGCCCGGCTCGACCTCGCCGCCGTCGTGGTCGGTGACCTGCTGCACCACGCCGGAGAACTCGATCTGGAGGCGGCGCGGCAGGTCGAGCTGGTGCTCGGTCTTCATGATGTACGCGACGCCGCCCTTGCCGGACTGCGAGTTGACCCGGATGACCGCCTCGTAGGTGCGGCCCAGGTCCTTCGGGTCGATCGGCAGGTAGGGCACGGCCCAGGTGAAGTCGTCGACCGGCACCCCGGCCGCCGTGGCGTCGGCGTTCAGCGCGGCGAAGCCCTTGTTGATCGCGTCCTGGTGCGAGCCGGAGAACGCGGTGTAGACCAGGTCGCCCGCGTACGGGTGGCGCTCGTGCACCGGCAGCTGGTTGCAGTACTCGACGGCGCGCTTGATCTCGTCGATGTTCGAGAAGTCGATCATCGGGTCGATGCCCTGGGAGAACATGTTCAGGCCCAGCGTCACCAGGTCGACGTTGCCGGTGCGCTCGCCGTTGCCGAACAGGCAGCCCTCGATCCGGTCGGCGCCGGCCAGCAGGCCCAGCTCGGCGGCGGCCACGCCGGTGCCCCGGTCGTTGTGCGGGTGCAGGCTCAGCACCAGGCTGTCCCGCCGGGGCAGGCGCCGGTGCATCCACTCGATCGAGTCGGCGTAGACGTTCGGCATCGCCATCTCGACGGTGGCCGGCAGGTTGATGATCAGCTTCCGGTCCGGCGTCGGGTCGATCACGTCGATGACCGCCGAGCAGACCTCCAGCGCGTACTCCAGCTCGGTGCCCGTGTACGACTCCGGCGAGTACTCGTAGTGGATGTCGGTGTCCGGGGTGTGGATCTCCGCGTATTTCTGGCACAGCCGCGCGCCCTGGGTGGCGATGTCGGTGATGCCGTCGCGGTCCAGGCCGAAGACCACCCGGCGCTGCAGCGTCGAGGTGGAGTTGTAGAAGTGCACGATGGCCCGGTGGGCGCCGCGCAGCGACTCGAAGGTCCGCTCGATCAGGTGCTCCCGGCACTGGGTCAGCACCTGGATGGTGACGTCCTCGGGAATCAGGTCCTGCTCGATCAGCTGCCGTACGAAGTCGTAGTCGGTCTGGCTCGCCGACGGGAAGCCGACCTCGATCTCCTTGTAGCCCATCTGCACCAGGAGCTGGAACATCCGCCGCTTACGCTCGGGCGACATCGGGTCGATCAGGGCCTGGTTGCCGTCGCGGAGGTCGACTGCGCACCAGCGGGGCGCGGCCTCGACGCGGCGGGTCGGCCAGGAGCGGTCCGGCAGGTCGACACCGAACTCCCTGTCGTACGGGACGTAGCGGTGGACCGGCATCCGGCTGGGGCGCTGGCTGGCGAAGGGATCGGTGGCGGTGACAGGTTGAGCCATCTCGGAGTGCTCCCTGGAACATGTGGCGTCAGCAGATCGGAAAGGTGTCGGCGGGCTGCCGGGCGACGGTGCGCGGCGGTGCCGAGAAGAAGATCGGATGTGCTGGACGGCGCGTAGCGACTCCGCGACGAGGTGCCGGCCGGTCAGGCCTCGTCGCGGCAGCCAAGGAGAAGGTACGCGCGCCACATGACAAGGTCACCCTACGTGGTGGGACGGGCGGTGGGAAGGCTGGTCCGGACTATGGGATCAGAGTCACCGAGTCGGCGGACCTGGACACGCCCGGTAGCCGAGGCGTCCGCTCCGCCCGGGCCACCGCCGGCACGATCGCCAGCCCGACCAGGACGAACAGCGCCGCCGCCGGGTACCAGCCCCAGCCGCCGGTGCTCACGCCGAGCGCGGTCAGCCCGGCCGGAGCGATCAGGAACTGCAACTGGGAGCCGAGCCCGAAGGCGCCGACGTACGCGCCGCGCTGGGCGGCGGGCGGCAGCGTGGCGGTCAGTCCCCAGGTGCCCGCCGACTCGATCAGCTCGGCCAGGATGAGCAGCGTCGCGGCGGCCACCAGCACCGCCACAGTGAGCGGTCCCCGGGTCGCGCCGGAGATCGGCAGGACCAGGCAGAACAGGGCGATCAGCACCGCGCCCCGGCGGGACGCCCGGGCCGCGCCCGGCGCGGTGTCCGCGCCCCGGCTGGCCCGTACCTGGAACAGCACGATCAGCACGGTGTTGAGCAGCACCAGCGCGGCGATGATCGTCTTCGGCGCGTCGGTACGGGTGAGGATCCACAGCGGCATCACCGTCAGGTAGAGCGTCTGGTGCGCGGTGAGCAGCCCGGACAGCAGCGCGACGGTCATGAACGGCCGGTCCCGCAGCACCGCCAGCCGGCTCATCGGTTCGGCCGTGCGGGTCACCTCCGGCAGCCGGGGCAGCCGGCGCACGAAGCCGGCGGTCACCAGGAAGACCACGGTGATGAACCAGACCATCCCGCGGTACGCCCAGATCGTGTCGACGGCCAGCACCAGGCCGCTGATCAGCGCGCCGAGTCCGAAGCCGACGTTCAGCGAGGAGCGCTGGTAGGCCATCGCGGTGACCCGTTCCTCCGGGCGCAGCACGTTGATCGAGTAGACCTGGCGGGCGACGCCGGTCGCCGCGCCCGTCACGGCCAGCGCGATCACCACCGCGAGGAACCCGGCGAAGCCGCCGACGAACGGGTACGCGGCGAACAACGCCGCGTCCAGCAGCAGGCAGACGATCCACACCCGCTGCGGCCCGTACCGGTCGGTGAGCCCGCCCAGCGGCACGGTGCCGAGCAGGGACGCGCCGGCGGCGAGGGAGAGGCCGAGACCCACCTGGGCCGGACTCAGCCCGAGCGCCCGGGTGAAGAAGACGGCGCTGCCCGCCTGGAACAGGCCGTGACCGACGGCGAACACCATGGCCTGCACGGCCAGGGCGCGGGTCAGACCGGCAGGCGGTACGACGTGACGGACGGCGGTGCGGATGCTTTCTCTGGCCCCCATGACCGGTGAGCAAACCGTGCCCCCCGCGCTCCGGTCGAACCTTTTAGTCTGGGCCGAATCCGGCGTCCGGGGGTGCGCGTGTCCGAGTTGCGGTTCAACCTGGCCGACGTGGCGGGCGTGCGGTTCGCGGTGTCGCCGGCCAACGAGACCGTGATGAGCATGTGGGCGCTGGCCGAGCCGGTCCGCTACGCGGTGCACCTGCCGTGGATCGACCGCGCCCGGGCGACGCTGCGCCGCCCCGCGGTGGCCGATCGGGTCCGCCCGTTGACGGACCTGGCCCGGCCGCGCCGCTGGCTACCTGACTTCCTGACCCCGGCCGCCCGCCCGGACACGGACATGGCGGACCAGCTCGACCAGATCGCGGCGACGCCGCCCGACGTGGTGGTGCAGGATCTGCTGGCCACCGTTCCGAGCCGTCCGCTGAGCCCGTTCGGGCAGGCGTTGCTCGCCGACCCGGCCGGGCTGCTGCCGCAGCTCGTCGAGGCGCTCCGGGTCTGGTACGAGGAGGCGATCGTCCCCGACTGGCCGCGCATGCGGGCGCTGCTGGACGCCGACGTGGCGTACCGGGCGGCCCAGCTCGCCGAGGGTGGCGCCGGCCGGTTGTTCGAGCAGCTGCACCCGAGCCTGCGCTGGCTCGGCGACCGCGTGGTGAGCGACGATCCGTTCGAGCGGGACTTCGACCTGCGGGGGCGAGGGCTGGCGCTGAATCCGAGCGTGTTCACCGACCGGCGGGTGCTGTGGAACCTGCTGGAGGACTCGATGCCCGCCGGGGCGTACCCGGTGCGGGCGGTCGGGACGCTGTGGGAACGCGGACCCGAACCGGCCGGCGACGCGCTCGCCCGGGTGGTGGGTGCCGGCCGGGCCGCGTTGCTGCACCTGCTCGACGCGGCGACGACCACCACGGACCTCGCCCGGCTCACCGGGCTGTCCGCCGGGAACGTGTCCCAGCACCTCTCCGCGCTGCACGCCGCCGGTCTCGTCACCCGGTCCCGGGCCGGGCGGCACGTGCTCTACCGCAACAGCGAGGTGGGTGCCGCGTTGCTCCGCGCGGCGCGGGGCGGCTGAGCGGGACGCGTCAGGGCGTGCCGGGGCTCGGGGCGTCCCGGCTGACCGGCTCGCCGTCGGTCACCGCGCCGGCCAGCTCGACGGTGCCCGGCGCGGCGCCGGGTTCGCCGGTCAGTGTCAGCGTGCCGAACCCGGCCCGTACCGCCGCCGGTGTGCCGTCCTCCCGGAAGCAGTAGATGCCCACGTCGAGCGGCGCGTTCAGCGACGCCGAGGTGCTGTCGACCGAGTAGCAGGGGCCGTCGGCTCCCGGCAGCGGATCGGCCGGGGAGACGGCGAGCGGCGCACGCCTGTCGGTCAGCACCTCCAGCCAGTCGGTGAACGGGTGCTGCACGCGGGGGTCGAGCCGGCGCGGCACCGCATCGTCGGCGTCGCCGAGGCGGACGCAGGTCGCCGCCTGCGGCCAGCCGGCCGAGGGCAGCGCGCACTGGAACAGCCCGTCGGAGGTGCCGGCGAGCGAGACGTCCACCGTGCCGGCGTGCCCCCAGCCGGGCACGTCGACCCGCCAGCTGCCGTCGTTGGCGCTGGTGAAGGCGACCGTGCGGGGCGTGCCCTCGGCGGGCGCGAACGCGTACGTGGCGGTGAGGTGGCGGTCCTGCGCCGCGGCGGCCAGCCCGGCCAGTTCCTCGCGGGCGGCGTCGACCTGCACCGGGACCGGGTCGGCGGTGCCGGTGGGCGCCGCCTCGGGGTTGCCGCCGTCGCAGGCGGCCAGCAGTACCGGCAGGGTGAGCGCGACCACGCCGGTCAGGCGGGCCGCACGTCGATGAGCGTGCACCGGCTCATTCTGCGTCGTGGACACGGTCCAGGTCAGCCCACCGTACGGCTGTACCGCTTGGCGTGTCGCGTCCTTCCGGGCTGGTGAGCCGCCCCACGCCGGGGCCGGATGGTGGGATCACCCGACCCGGCGTCGCGGGCCGCCCGATAGGCTGAGGCGGTCTGACACGCGCCGCCGGACCGAGAGCGCCGGCGGCGTCGGCACGCTCAGGGTCGTCGCTGGGAGGGAGTGCACCGTCGTGGCACTCGTGGTGCAGAAGTACGGCGGGTCCTCCGTCGCCAACGCCGAGCGGATCAAGCGGGTGGCCGAGCGCATCGTGGCCGCGCGCAAGGCCGGCGACGACGTGGTAGTCGTGGTGTCCGCCATGGGCGACACCACCGACGAGCTGCTCGACCTGGCCAACCAGGTCAGCCCGCTGCCGCCGGGCCGCGAGCTGGACATGCTGCTCACCGCCGGGGAGCGGATCTCCATGGCGCTGCTCGCCATGGCCATCCACAACCTGGGGTACGAAGCCCGCTCGTTCACCGGTTCGCAGGCCGGCGTGATCACCACCTCGGTGCACGGCCGGGCCCGGATCATCGACGTCACCCCGGGGCGGCTCAAGGGCGCGCTGGACGAGGGCGCGGTGGTCATCGTCGCCGGTTTCCAGGGCGTCTCGCAGGACACCAAGGACGTGACCACGCTCGGGCGCGGCGGCTCGGACACCACCGCCGTGGCGCTCGCCGCCGCGCTGGAGGCGGACGTCTGCGAGATCTACACCGACGTGGACGGCATCTTCAGCGCCGACCCGCGCATCGTGCCGAACGCCCGGCACATCAAGCAGATCACCTACGAGGAGATGCTGGAGCTGGCCGCCTGCGGCGCGAAGGTGCTGCACCTGCGCAGCGTCGAGTACGCGCGGCGCGCGGGCTTGCCGATCCACGTCCGTTCGTCATACTCGACCAACACCGGCACGATGGTCACCGGATCGATGGAGGACCTTCCTGTGGAACAGGCACTGATCACCGGGGTCGCCCACGACCGCAGCGAAGCGAAGATCACGATCGTCGGCGTGCCCGACGAGCCGGGCGCCGCCGCCTCGATCTTCGACACCGTGGCCGGCGCGGAGATCAACATCGACATGATCGTGCAGAACGTGTCCACCGAGGGCACCGGCCGCACGGATATCTCGTTCACGCTGCCCAAGGCCGACGGCCCGACCGCGATGACCGCGCTCAGCAAGATCCAGGAGTCGGTCAAGTTCAAGGGCCTGCTGTACGACGACCACGTCGGCAAGGTGTCCCTCATCGGCGCGGGCATGCGCTCGCACCCGGGCGTGGCGGCCGGCTTCTTCGCCGCCCTCGGCGCGGCCGGCGTCAACATCGAGATGATCTCCACCTCGGAGATCCGGGTCTCCGTGGTCTGCCGCGACACCGACCTCGACAAGGCGGTCCGCGCCATCCACGACGCCTTCGAGCTGGGTGGTGACACCGAAGCCGTCGTCTACGCCGGCACCGGGCGGTAACGCGCCGTGGCGTCGCTGCCCACCCTCGCCGTGGTCGGGGCGACAGGTGCCGTCGGTACGGTGATGTGCCAGATCCTCTCCTCCCGGCGCAACGTGTGGGGCGAGATCCGGCTGCTCGCCTCCGAGCGGTCGGCCGGCCGGCGCCTGCGGTGCCGGGGCGAGGAACTGACCGTCCAGGCGCTCACCGCCGACGCGCTCGACGGCGTCGACGTGGCGATGTTCGACGTGCCGGACGACGTCTCCGCGCAGTGGGCCCCGGTCGCCGTCGCGCGCGGCGCGGTGGTGGTGGACAACTCCGGCGCGTTCCGGATGGACCGTGACGTGCCGCTCGTGGTCCCCGAGATCAACCCCGAGCAGGTACGGAACCGGCCCAAGGGCATCATCGCCAACGCCAACTGCACGACGCTGGCGATGATCGTGGCGGTCGCGCCGCTGCACCGCGAGTACGGGCTGCGCGAGCTGGTGCTCGCGTCGTACCAGGCGGTCTCCGGGGCGGGGCAGGCCGGTGTGGACGCGCTGCACCTCCAGCTCGGCAAAATCGCCGGGGATCGGGTGCTCGGTTCCCGGGCCGGTGACGTGCGACAGGCGGTCGGCGACGAGCTGGGTCCGTTCCCGGCGCCGCTGGCGCTCAACGTCGTTCCGTGGGCGGGCTCGCTGGCGGACGGCGGCTGGTCGTCGGAGGAGATGAAGCTGCGCAACGAGTCGCGCAAGATCCTCGGGCTGCCCGACCTCAAGGTGTCCGCCACCTGCGTACGGGTGCCGGTGGTGACCGGTCACTCGGTCGCCGTGCACGCGGTCTTCGCCACCGAGGTGGACGCCGAGGGTGCCCGTGAGGTGCTGCGCAACGCGCCGGGCGTGATCCTGGTCGACGACCCGGCGGCGGGGGAGTTCCCGATGCCGATCGACGCGGTCGGCACCGACCCGTCGTGGGTGGGCCGCATCCGCCGAGCGGTCGACGACCCCCGCGCCCTGGACCTCTTCGTGACCGGCGACAACCTCCGCAAGGGCGCCGCCCTCAACACGGCCCAGATAGCCGAACTCCTGGCCAGGGACCTGACCCGCCCATAAGCCCCGCCCCGCCCCCGCCCCCGCCCCCGCCCCGCGCCCGCCCAGCGCCCGTCGATCATGAAGTTGACGGCAATCGCCGCCCGATTTGTCACCGCCAACTCCATGATCGACGGGCTGGGAGAGGGGGGGCGGGGAGAGGCGGGCGGGGAGAGGGCGGGGTGGGTCAGGCGGCGGAGAGGTGGACGCCGTCTCGGCCGTGGCGCTTGACGGCGTAGAGGGCCTGGTCGGCGCGGTGCAGGGTGCGCTCGGGAGACTCGCCGGGGCGCGGCAGGGCGATGCCGACGCTGATCGTCCGGCCGGTACGGCGGGCCGCCTCGGTGAGCCGTTCGGCGATCCGGACCGCCTCCTCCGGGCGGCTCACCTCGATCACCGCCACGAACTCGTCGCCGCCGGTCCGGTACAGCTCGTCGCCCTGACGCAACGCGCCTTCGAGGGCCCGGGCCAGACCCACCAGCAGCCGGTCGCCGGCCTGGTGGCCGTACGTGTCGTTGACGTCCTTGAACCCGTCCACGTCGATCGCCAGCAGCGCGGTACGCCCCGGCGTGGCGGTGGCGATCCGCTGCCCGAACGGGCCGGTGTGCCGCAGCCCGGTGAGCGGGTCCGAGCTTGCCTGCTCGCGCAGCCGGGCGAGCGTACGCAGCCGGTCCAGGCAGGTCCACGCCTGCCCGGCGAGCAACTCGATCAGGTTGACGGTGGTCGGGTCGGGGCACAGGCGTTGCTCGTCGGCCACGAGCAGCACGCCACCGGAGGCGGGTGTGCCGACCGGCACCGCCACGAGCGTGCGCGCGCCGGCCCGGGTCAGCGGCAGGTACTCCTCGGTGGGCGGGTGGCCCGCCTCGCCCAGCGTGTACGCCGAGCCGTACCGGTGGGCCCGGTCGATCATGCGGTGCAGCGCTACCGGTCCGGCCTCGTCCAGCTCGGCCCGGATGCGCGCCTCCAGCGCCCCAGGGGTGCCGGTGGGCGCGCCGAGGCGCGGGCCGCGCCGGCCGGTGAGCACCAGTACGGCGGCGGAGAGCGCCGACACGTCCCGGGCCGCGGCGAGCGCGGCGGTCATCAGATCCCAGTCGGTCGGCGCGGCGGTGAACGCGGCGGCGTGCCGCAACAGCTTCTCGCTACGGCTCTCGGCCGGCGGCCCGCCGAGCGCGGCGATCCGCGCGCCGAGGTGGTCGGCCACCAGTTCGGCGGTCTCCCGCCACGCCGCGAGCACGACGGGTTCGCTCCATTGCAGGTCGAGCACCCCGATGGGATGGCCGTCCGGGTCGCGTACCGGCACACAGAGTTCGGCGGTGACGTCCGGGCGGACCTCGAGGTAGTCGGGGTCGGCGCTGACGTCGGGCACGGCGGCGGTGATCCCGGAGGCGTAGACCCGCCGCACCACAGAGGGTTCGGGCCGGTGGCGGCCCGGCGGGGTGCCGTCGGCGGTGGCCGGTACGTGCGAGAAGACCTGCCAGGTGCCGGTGGCGGCGACGCAGCGCAGACGGTCGTGGACGCGGAGCAGGACGGTGGCGGTCGCCGGGGTGTGCCGGGCGAGCGCGGCGACGGTCCACTGGCACGCCTCCGGGACGGTGGACGCCGTGGGAAGGCGCACCGTGACGTCGCGGAGGACTCGCTCGTGGTCCACGTCGTTCCTGCTCGGAGGGGGTCGGGTCGCGATCAAGGGTACTCAGCGCAACCGCCGCCGACCTTCGTACACATGTGCTATCCACAGGCTGTGGACGCAGCCTGTGGGCGGAAGCGGGCCTGCGCGGGGAGGGTGCGCGGCGATAGCGTGGGGGCCCGGGCACCCGAGGAGGCGGCCGATGCTCATCGCCCAGCTCAGCGACCCGCACGTGACCACCGGGCCGCTCGCGGCCGACCCGGCGTCCGGGTTGCACCGGGCGCTCGGCACGGTGCTCGCCCTGCGTCCGCGGCCCGACTGCGTGGTGATCACCGGTGACCTCACCGCCAACGGCCGGCCGGACGAATACCTCGCCCTGCGCGAGATCGTCGGCGCGTTCCCGCTGCCTGTGCACCTGGTGACCGGCAACCACGACGACCGCGAGTCGCTGCTCGACACGTTCGGCGGCACGCCCTACCTGGCCGGTGGCTTCTCGGCGCACTACCACGTCGACCTGCCGGACGCGACGCTCGTGGTGCTCGACTCGCTCACCCCGGGCAGCCCCGGCGGGCGGCTCGGCGACGAGCAGCTCGCCTGGCTGGACGGGGTGCTCGCCGGCCGTACCGACGTGCCCGCCGTCGTGTGCCTGCACCATCCGCCGGTCGCGGTGGGAGTGCCGGGCATGGACGCGATGGGCCTGGCCGACGCCGACGCGCTCGCCGCCGTGGTCGGCCGTCACCTCCATGTCGTACGCGTCGCCGCGGGGCACCTGCACCGCCAGGTGACCAGCGCGTTCGCCGGTACGGTGCTGACCACCGCGCCGAGCACCTGGATCCAGGTGAGCCTCAGCATGACCGACGAGGAGGAGCCGGGCTTCGTCGCCGAGCCGACCGCCTTCCTGTTGCACCGGATCGCCGACGGCGGCTGCGTGACGCACACCGTCCAGGTCAGCCACGCCGCCGGGCGCACCTGCTGGTTCTGAGCCGCGCCGCCGATGCTCTGGTACGTCGCGTACGGCTCGAACCTGCACGCCGCCCGGCTCGACTGGTATCTGCGTGGCGGGTGCCCACCGGGCGGGCTGCGCACGTACCCCGGCTGCCGGGACCGCCGGCCACCGCGCCGGACGGTTCCGGTGCTGATCCCCGGCGGTGTCTACTTCGCCGGGGAGTCGCGGGCCTGGACCGGCGGCATGGCGTTCTACGACCCGCTGCTGCCCGGGCGGGCGGCGGCGCGCGGTTACCTGGTGACCGTCGAGCAGTTCGCGGACATCGCAGCGCAGGAGATGTACCGGCCGCTCGGCGCCGACCTGGCCGGGATCCTCGCGGCGGTCGAGACCGGGCGGGCGACGCTCGGGCCGGGCCGCTACGAGACGCTGCTGCGCGTCGGCGTCCACGAGGGCCTGCCGCTGCTCACGTTCACCGCGCCGCACCGGGCGGTGGAGGTGCAGTGGACCCGCCCCGCGCCGATCTATCTCGGGATGCTGGCGCGCGGGCTGCGCGAGGCGCACGGCTGGGACGCCGCGCGGACCGTCGGCTACCTGGCGGGCCGGCCGGGGGTGGCCGGGCGGTGGACCCGGCCCGCGTTGCGCAGGCTGGTCGCCGCCGCCCACAGCGGGTTTCCAACCGGCACGCCCGACAGTGAGTCGAATTCGGACAGTCCGCTCGGGATGCCGAACCGTCGGACATGAACGACCGTTCGGTCCGCGATGGGTGTCCGGCAGGAGGTGATTCCGGCAAGGACGGTTGCCAGCGCAACGATTTCCGCGTGACATGAGCGTCGGCGCCGGCTCCCTGTCCCTGGGAGCCGGCGCCTTCGACGGTGGCGGGCATCGACAGCGTGCCCCGCGCGGAATTTCACCTGACCGTCATGTCCGACTCGTCCGGCAGACCGGTACGGGCCGCCCGAGGCAGCGACGATTCCTGATGCCACCCCGTTCGACCTGGCGGCCGGTGGATGAGAAGCTACCCCGGCGGGGCGGCGTTCCCCCGAGTACCGCCCTCCGCGATCGACACCTGTCACGGCACGGACCAGGGTCGCCGGGCGCACCATCGCCCGGACGCCACATACCGGCATCTCACGAGGAGTTCCATGTCCGTCACCGGGATGCGACGCCGGGCCGCCGTCGGCCTGGCCGCACTCGCCGCGACCGCGTTCACCGCTGTCGCCGTCACCCCCGACCAGGCCGAGGCCCGCCCGAAGCCGGTCGACGTCCAGTTGCTCGCGATCAACGACTTCCACGGCAACCTGGAACCGCCGAGCGGGTCCAGCGGCACCATCGACGGCCAGCCGGCCGGTGGCGCGGAATACCTGGCCAGCCACCTGAAGTCGATGCGCGCCGAGGCCAAGAGGCAGGGCAAGGGCACCGTCACCGTCGCCGCCGGCGACCTGATCGGCGCCTCGCCGCTGCTGTCCGCCGCGTTCCACGACGAGCCCACCATCGAGGAGATGAACCTCGCCGGGCTGGAGTTCGCGAGCGTCGGCAACCACGAGTTCGACGAGGGCGCGGCCGAGCTGCTGCGCATGCAGCGCGGCGGCTGCCACCCGGTGGACGGCTGCGCCGACGGCACCCCGTTCGGCGGTGCCAAGTTCTCGTACCTCTCGGCGAACGCCTTCAAGACCTCGACCGGCCTGCCGCTGATGCAGCCGTTCGGCATCAAGATCGTCAAGGGTGTCCCGATCGGCTTCATCGGGATGACCCTGGAGGGCACCCCGAACATCGTCAGCCAGCAGGGCGTCGCCGGCCTGCGGTTCACCGACGAGGCCGACACCGCCAACAAGTACGCCAAGATCCTGCGCCTGCTCGGGGTCAAGAGCATCGTCGTGCTGCTGCACGAGGGCGGCGTGCAGAACGGCGGCGGCATCAACGACTGCACCGGTTTCAGCGGCCCGATCGTCGACATCGCCAACCGGATGGACCCGTCCATCGACGTGATCGTCAGCGGGCACACCCACGCCGCGTACAACTGCAACATCAACAACAAGCTGGTCACCAGCGCCAGCTCGTTCGGCCGCCTGGTCACCCAGATCGACCTGAAGATCGACCCGCGTACCCGCGACGTGGTGAGCGCGTCCGCCAACAACGTGGTGGTCACCCGGGACGTCGAGAAGGACCCGGCCTCGACCGAGCTGATCAACCGGTACAAGACCGCGCTCGGCCCGGTGGCCGATCGGGTCGTCGGCGAGACCACCGCCGCGATCACCAAGACCCAGGAGAACCTGTACCAGACCGGGGTCGACGCCAACGGCAAGCCGACGTACCAGACCGGTGAGTCGCCGCTGGGCAACCTGATCGCCGACGCCCAGCTCGCCGCCACGGACACCGAGCAGAACGCGGTCGCCGCGTTCATGAACCCCGGTGGCGTCCGCGCCGACCTCGACGCCGGCCCGGTCACCTACGCCGAGGCGTTCACCGTGCAGCCGTTCGCCAACAACCTGGTGACGCTGGACCTGACCGGCGCGCAGCTCTACTGCATGCTGGAGCAGCAGTTCACCGTCGCGCGCGTGCTCTACGCGTCCTCGACCGTCAACTACGTCGTGGACGTCAACGGCACCACCGCGCCGGCCGGCACGCCGTGCGCCGGCACCCGCGTGGTCCGGGGCAGCCTCACCATCAACGGCACCCCGGTGACGGACACCGCCACCTACCGGGTCACCGTGAACAACTTCCTCGCCGGTGGCGGCGACGGCTTCAGCGTCCTGACCGGCGGCACCAACGCGGTGACCGGCCAGATCGACCTGGACGCCTTCACCGGGTACCTGACCGAGAAGTCGCCGGTCTCCCCGCCGGCGCTGGACCGGATCCGCACGACCACCGAGGTAGCTGCCGGCTGACGGCCGACCGCAGCACCGACGGGCCCCGGAGCGTTCGCTCCGGGGCCCGTTCGCGTGTCAGCCGACCCGGGCCGGCTCGGGCGCCTCGACGGCCGCCAGGCGGCCGTCCTGCGCGGCGGTGAGCAGCGGACGCAGCGACAGCGCCAGCACCGAGGCGGCCAGGCAGCCGCCCACCACGACGGCCACCCACACCCGTCCGTTCGCCGCGCCGATCAGCGGACCGGCGGTGACCGGGCCGACCACGCCGCTGATCCCGAAGATCATCGAGCTCATCGCGTTGTACCGGCCCCGCAGCTCGTCGGTGGCGAGCGCGTTGGTGATCGCGGGCATGACCGGCGACAGCATCGTCTCGCCGAACCCGAAGATCGCCGAGCAGGCCACCACGCCGAGCGCCGCGAGCACCGCGTTGCCGCTGCCCACCACCCCCGCCGCGCCGAGCACCAGCCACGCGCCGGCGAAGACCGCGCCGACGGTGGCGAGCGCACGGGTACGGCTGCGCCCCTCCAGCCGCCGGATCACCAGCAACTGCGAGAGCACGATCATGACGGTGTTCGCGGCCAGCGCCCACGCCACCACCCGGGGCGTCACCTCGACCACCCGGACCGAGTACGCCGCGAAGCCCACCTCGATCTGCGCGTACCCGCAGGTGGTGAGCACCAGGCCGAAGACGACCAGGCGGCGGAACGGCCGGTCCCGCAGCACCGTGAGGTAGCCGCCGGTCCTCCGGTCGTCAGCCTTCGCGCCGGCGGCCACGGCCGGGCGGCGCCCGACGTGTGGTAGCGCGAGCAGGATCAGCGCGGGGGTCAGGTAGCTCACCGCGTCCAGCAGGTAGATCACCTCGAAGGTGATCGGGCGGGCCACGTCGACCACCGCGCCGGAGATCAGGCCGCCGGTACCGATACCCAGGTTGAGCAGCGCGAAGTTGAGCCCGAAGACGCGCTGCCGCTCGCCGTCGTCGGTCAGCGAGGCGAGGATCGTGTTCTGCCCGGCCCAGATCGCCGAGCTGCCGACGGCGATCAGCGTCATCACGCCGAACGCCGACGCGGTCGAGTCGACGAGCGCCAGCGAGCCGGTGCCGATCGCCTCGATGACCAGGCAGGGCAACACCACCCGGCGCGCGCCGAACCGGTCGATGAACGTGCCGGCCAGCGGCGAGAGAGCCAGCGTGACAGCGCCGAACCAGCCGATCACCAACCCGGCCCGGGTGTCGGTCAGGCCGCGTACGTCGGTGAGGTAGATGAACAGGAACGGCAGGGTGAGGCCGCGCCCGACAGCGGAGAACAGGGTGCCGAGCAGGATCCGGCGGGCTTCGGGACGGGCGGGCAGGGCGCGGCGCAGCATGGCAGGGATTCTGTTCGGCGGGTACGACTACCGCGACCCGTTTACCCCTTACATGCGCGGTCGCCGGGCCGGAAGGTGAGCGAGCACACGTGCTCTGCCATGCTGGGCCGGTGACGACGACCTGGCGGCACCTGCCCGCACCGGCCCGCGAGATCGCCGAGACGGCCACCGACGCGGTGAGCGCCGCGCAGGCCCGCGACGCCGAGGCGTACGCCCCGGCCGTCGCGCGGCTGGCCGCCGCCGACCGGTCCGGGCTGGTGCTCGGCGGCGTGGTCCGGCTGCTGCTGGAGGAGGGCCACCCGGACGGGCTGGACGGCGACGACGTACGCCAGGTGCTGGAACAGTGCGTCCGGTCGGCGGCGACGTGGTGGCCCGACGTCGACCCGCACGTGCTGCTGGTGCTGCTGGCCGGCGCGCTCGGCGTCTACGACCCGGGTGACGACGAGAACCCGCCCGACCCGGCGGCGATCGCCCGGCACGCGCCGCTGCTGGTGGCCGACCTGCTGGCGGTCACCGGGCGGCCGTTCGCCGAGTACCTGACCGCCGCGTTCGCCGAGGTGGCGCGGACGGAGACGCACGACTGACGGTTCTTGCCGGCGCGCTTGCCGGCGCGCGGCCGGCCGGTGGGCCCGCTTACGGGCTGGCGGCCAGGAAGACGAACGCGGCGAGCAGCACCAGGTGCACCCCGCCCTGGAGCACAGTCGCCCGGCCCGGCACGACGGTGAGCACCGCCGTCACCGCGGTCAGCGCCAGCAGCGTCATCTGGGTGCCGCCCAGGCCCAGCACCAGCGGCCCGTCCAGCCAGATCGAGGCGATCGCGATGGCCGGGATGGTCAGGCCGATGCTGGCCATGGCCGAGCCGAGCGCGAGGTTGAGGCTGATCTGCACCCGGTCCCGCCGGGCCGCCCGAGCTGCGGCGAGCGTCTCCGGCAGCAGCACCAGCAGCGCGATGACCACGCCGACGAACGCCTGCGGCAGGTTCGCCGCGCTGACCGCCGTCTCGATCGCCGGGGAGATCGTCTTCGCGTCGCCGACCACCGCGACGAGCGCCACCACCAGCAGGGCCAGGCTGGCCAGTGCGGTACGGGTGGACGGCGGCTCGGCGTGCCCGTCGCCGGTCTTGTCCTCGGCGAGGATGCTGCCCTCCTGCGTGACCGGGAGGAAGTAGTCGCGGTGCCGGCCGGTCTGCACCATGACGAACAGCAGGTAGAGCGCGAGCGAGGCGACCGCCGCGAAGGCGAGCTGCGCGGGGGAGAACTCCGGGCCCGGCCGGCTCGTGGTGAACGTCGGCACCACCATGCTGAGCGTGGCGAGCGTGGCCACCGTGGCGAGCGCCCCGCCGGTGCCCTCCGGATTGAAGACCGCCACCTTTCGCCGCAGCGCACCGAGTAGCAGCGACAGGCCGAGGATGCCGTTGCAGGTGATCATCACGGCGGCGAAGACGGTGTCCCGCGCCAGCGCCTGCGTCTTGTCGCCACCGCTGATCATCAGTGTGACGATCAGACCGACTTCGATCACGGTGACCGCCACCGCGAGCACGAGTGACCCGTACGGCTCACCGACCTTGTGCGCGACCACCTCGGCGTGGTGGACAGCCGCCAGGACGGCCGCCGCGAGCAGGCCCGCCACCACGAAGATGAGCGGGCCGGGCAGCTCCCGTCCCCAGGTCATCACGAGCACGAGCACGGCGACCAGGGGCGCGACGGTGGTCCAATCGGTCAGGCGGGATCGGATCATCGGCGGCATGCGCATACTTTGCCAGGCAGCGAGGTCAACCGCGCGTGGCGGGGTGGCTTCGGGCAGTCCTGTCGATCTATTCGGCCGAGGCCGGTTGCTCCAGGTGGGCGGGCAGGTCACCGAGGTTCGCGATCACCGGTCCGATCCAGCCCGGATCGGTGTCCTGGTGTTCGGTCGTCCGGATCACCGTCATCCCGGCCGCCGCCGCGCCGGCCAGCTCGCCGTCCGCGCCGTCGCCCACGTACACGCAGTCCGCCGGCGCGACGCCCAGCCGCTGCGCGGCGGCGCGGTAGATCGCCGGATCCGGCTTGGCCAGCCCGGCCTCGCAGGAGAACACCGTGACGTCGAAACGCCGGGCGAGCGGGCCGCCCGGCCACGCCTCGGCCGTCTCCGAGGTGGCGTTGCTGATCAGGGCCAGCCGGTGCCCGCGCTCCCGCAGCGCGTCGAGCACGTCCAGCGTGGCGAGCGAGACGCGGCCCAGCACCCGGTGGGCGAGGGTCAGCCGGTGCGCGGCGGCCCGGGCCACCTGCTCATCCGTCGGCACACCACCGAGGCGCCCGGCGAGGATGCGGACCGTCTCCGCCGCGTTCCAGCGGACGAGGCGGTCCCGCCAGGTCGCGTGGTACGCGGCGACGAGAGCCGCCGGATCCACGCCGACGACGAGCGCCATCTCGCCGACCACCCGGTCCCGCTCGTCGTCGGCGCCGTGGACCAGGGTGTGGAAGAGGTCGAAGACGACCGGCCGTGGCATGGCGGGATCCTACTGCGACGGTGAGCGGGGCCGGGAAGACGCAGAGGGCACATCCGATCGATCGGATGTGCCCTCTTACCTCTGGTCGGGGTGGCCGGATTCGAACCGACGACCTCTTCGTCCCGAACGAAGCGCGCTACCAAGCTGCGCCACACCCCGAGGCGTGCCGACAAATAGTAGCCCACCCGCCCCCACGGTCAAACTCGGTACCCCCCGCCCCGCGTACCCGGCAGATCTTGGTACGGATCGGCCCTCCGAGGGGCGGCCGCGTACCAAGATCTGCCGGGGGTCAGCGGGGGATCAGGGTGAGGATGCTGGCCTCTGGGGGGCAGGCGAAGCGGATCGGGGCGGTGGGGTGGGTGCCGAGGCCGGCGGAGACGTGCAGCCAGGAGTCCGAGCCGGGCCAGCGGTGCAGCCCGCGCGCCATCGAGCGGGGCAGCCCGCAGTTGGTCACCAGGGCGCCGTACCCGGGCACGCAGACCTGGCCGCCGTGGGTGTGGCCGGCGAGCAGCAGACCGAAGCCGTCTGCGGCCATCCGGTCCAGCACGATCGGCTCGGGGGAGTGGGACACCGCTATCGACAGCGCCGCGTCGCCGCTGACCCGGCCGGCCACGGCGTCGTAGTCGTCCCGTTCGATGTGTGGGTCGTCCACGCCGACCAGCTCGATCTCCCGCCCGCCGGCCTTGACCGTGGTGCGGGCGTTGTTCAGGTCGGCCCAGCCGGCACCGGTGAGGATGTCGCGCAGTTCCTCGGACGGCAGCGGCACGCCCTCGGTGTACTCCCGGTCGGGCAGGAAGTAGGTGAAGGGGTTCTTGAAGACCGGACCGGTGTAGTCGTTGGAGCCGAAGACGAACGCGCCGGGCAGGTCGAGCAGCGGCTGCAGGGCGCGCAGCACGCCCGGCACCGACTCCGGGTGCGCCATGTTGTCGCCGGTGACCACTACCAGGTCCGGGTCGAGCGCGGCCAGCGAGGCCACCCAGTCCTGCTTGCGTCGCTGGCCGGGCATCATGTGCAGGTCGGAGAGGTGCAGCACCCGCAGTGGTTCGGCGTCGGTCGGGAGCACCGGTACGTCGTACCGGCGGAGGGTGAACATGTTGCGCTCGATGAGCGACGCGTACGCCAGGGTGGCCGCGCCGGCGGCGACGGTTCCGGCCGCGAGCCGGAATAGTGTGCGCTTTCGCATGGCGTTCAGGGTAGTTTCACCGTCCATGAGCACGCTGAAGGACCGTCTCACCGCCGACATGCGCGCCGCTCTCAAGGCGCGCGACGAGCTGACCACCTCCACGCTGCGGATGGCCCTGGCCGCCGTGGGCAACGCCGAGGTCGCCGGCCGGGAAAAGCGCGAGCTCAGCGACGACGAGGTGCTCGCCGTGCTGACCAAGGAGGCCAAGAAGCGCCGCGAGGCGGCGGTGGCGTTCGCCGACGCCGGGCGCGCCGAGCAGGCCGGCAAGGAGACCGCCGAGGGTGAGGTGCTGGAGCGCTACCTGCCCAAGCAGCTCTCCGACGAGGAGCTGGCCGAGCTGGTCTCGGGGGCGCTCACCGCGGGCGGCTTCACCGGCAAGGCGCAGATGGGCCCGGCCATGAAGGCGGCCCAGGGCGCGGTGGCCGGCCGGGCCGAGGGTGGTCGGGTCGCCGCGGAGGTACGCCGCCAGCTCGGCCTCTGACCCGGGCGCTCCGGTAGCGCGGACACGACGACGGCCACCTCCCGGGGGAGGTGGCCGTCGCTGTCTGCTGTCCGGGGTCAGTTGCCCGGTCGTCCCGGTCTGCCGTTACCCCCGCCCGGCCCACCCGGCCGGTCCGGTGTCGCGGTGCCGCCCTGCTCCGGGGTGCCCGTGCCCTGGCCGGAGCTGACCTCGATCATCACCACGCCACCCTTGATGGTGCGCCCGTCCGGGCTGGTGCCGGCGGCGGTGCCGGCCGGGCACTCCGACGGCACCTTGTTGCTGGAGACCACCGGCTCGAAGCCGGCACCCTTCAGCCGGGACTTCGCGGTGTCGATCGACTCGCACTTGACGCCCGGGATGGAGCGCTGGTCACCGAGGACGATCTTGCCGCTGGGCGGCGTGAAGTTCTTCCGCTCCTTGCCCTTCATGGCGTCGCGCAGCGTCTGGTAGACCGCCGGGTTGATGCCCTGGGGCGTCTCGTCGTGGCCCATCTTCTGGTTGGTCTGCGGCCAGTCCGGGTCGGCCATGATGCCGGCCACCGCGTACTGCTTGGTCATCGCGACCAGGGCCGAGGTGCGGTCGGAGTCGGTGGTGCCGGACTTGCCGGCCACCGGCGCGTTGACGATGTTGCGGACGTTGCCGGCGGTGGCGGGGCCGCACTTGGTGGTGGAGGAGCGGTCACCGACCGGGCAGCGCGCGGCGTCCACGGCGGCGCGGGCCACCTCGGTGCTGACGCGCTGCTCGCAGCGCGGGTTGGCGACGTCCAGCTTCTCGCCGTCCGGGCCGCGGATCTCCTGCACCGGGATCGGCTCGCAGTACTTGCCGTCGGCGGCGAGCGTGGCGTACGCGTTCGCCAGCTCCAGCGGGGTGGTCTGGGAGACGCCGAGGCTGAACGCACCCCACTGGTGCGGGTTGGCGGCGAGCTGCGCGTCGCTCGACGAGCGGAACGTGATGCCGAGCTTCTGCGCGGCCTTCACCACGTTCTCCGCGCCGACCCGCTGCTGCAGGTCGATGAAGAACGTGTTCACCGAGAAGCCGAAGCCGCTCCACATGTTGTGCATGCCGGCCATCGCGGGGTTGGCGTTCTTCGGGCAGTACTTGCTGGTGCCCGGGCAGGCCGCGGGCGAGTTGAACTCGACCGGGTAGTCGGACTTGAACACCGGCTGCGCGTTGATGGGGTAGCTGAGCGGGTAGCCCTTCTCCAGCGCGGCCACCAGCGTGAAGATCTTGAAGGTCGAGCCGGCCTGGTAGCCGGCGATGCCGGGACCACCGGTGACCAGCGGGTTCACCGTGTTGGGGTAGTTGCCCCGGATCTTCTTCTTGGCCTTCTTCGGGTCGCTGGAGATCTTGTTCTGCGGGTCGGCCGGGTCGTCGAGCTTGAAGTTCCGGTTCACCGCCACGGCGCGGACCCGGCCGGTGCCCGGTTCGACGGCGGCCACCATGCGGGCCGCCTTGCTGCTCTCGCCGAGCTTGTTGCGGACGGCCTTGTCGGCGCCCTTCTGGGCCTGGACGTCGAGGGTGGAGATGATGGTGTAGCCGCCGCTCTTGAGCCGCCGCTCACGGTCGTACGAGGTGGCGCCGAACGTCTCCTGCTGGAGCCACCAGCGGTAGAGGTAGTCGCAGAAGAAGCCCCAGGAGCGGGTGGTGGTCTGGGTGCAGCCGTTCGGGGTGCGCTTGCCCTTGACCTGGAGCTTGATCTTCTTGGCGGCGTCCGCCTCCTGCTGGGTGATCGCGCCGATCTGCACCATGTTCTGGATGACGTAGTCGCGCCGGCCGACCGCCTCCGGGTAGCCCGCCTTGGTGGTCGGGTCGAACGCCGTGGGGGCCTTCACCATGCCGGCGAGCATCGCCGACTCCTGGATGTCGAGCTTGCTCGGCGGCTTGTTGAAGTAGACCTGGCTGGCCGCCCAGATGCCGTACGCGCCGTTGCCGAACGCGGCGATGTTCAGGTAGCGCCGGAGGATCTCGTCCTTGGAGAGCTCCTTGTCGACCTGGAGCGCCAGGCTCATCTCGCGCAGCTTGCGACCGCTGGTGTCCTCGGTCGCGGCGACGACGTCGGCCGGGTGCGTGGCCGAGTAGGAGATGGCCAGCCGGACGTACTGCATGGTGAGCGTCGACGCGCCCTGCCGGGAGGAGCCGGCGGCCTGGTTGTTGACGAAGGCGCGCGCCACGCCGTTGATGTCCACACCGTTGTGCTTGTAGAAGTCGTGGTCCTCGGCCGCGATGATGGCCTTCTTCATGTGCGGCGAGATGTCCTCGAACTTGACGTCCTTGCGGTTCTCGTCGTACATCGTGGCCAGCACGGTCTTGCCGTCGGACGCGAGCAACTTGGTGATCTGGGGTGCCCGGGCGACTGTCAGCTCCTTGGGCAGCGCCTCGAACGTCTCCGCTCCGGCCTTGGCGGCCAGTCCGGACATCGCTGCCACGGGGAAGGCCGCCGCGGCGACCACCACTCCGGCCAACAGGCCGCAGATCAGCAGCGATGCGGCGTTGGTCAGCACGTTGTGGTCACGTTTCCGCATCCAGGTCACCTCGACAGGGTACGCGAGTAGGAATCGGCGGGCGCGCGGGGAAGTTTCCCCATTTCCTGCACGCGCCGGCCTCGTTGTGCTAAACGCACGAGCCCTGGTCCGAGGTTGCGTGGGATCCGGCGGAAGTCTCGCCGAACTCCGGGAGCGGCGCAGCGTTTTCACGTAGTCGGGCGGGGTAGTCGCGGGGCGAAAGCCCGGGAAGCCGGGAGTGTCCGGAATGATGGATTTCGCCGACAACGTTGCGTAATCGGGCGACTACACAGCATGATGGTGGCGGCGATCGCAGCCGGTGTCGTTCGTGCCGCCCTGGGGAGGCCGGGGCGAACGACCGGGGGGATGTACGAGGGCTGCTCGCGCGAAGTCGGTAGGTACTGCAAGGGGGGACGTGTACAGATGGGCATGATCACTGACTGGCCGTCACTGGCGGCATGTCAGAACGGAGACCCGGACGCGTTGTTCGTACAGGGCGCCGAACAGAACGTGGCGAAGAGGATCTGCCGGAGCTGCCCAGTTCGGTACGAGTGCCTGGCCGACGCGCTCGACAACCGGATCGAGTTCGGCGTGTGGGGTGGCATGACCGAGCGCGAGCGCCGGGCGTTGCTGCGCCGTCACCCGCAGGTCACCAGCTGGCGCAAGATGTTCGAGGCGGCCATGAAGAAGAACGCCAAGGAGAAGGCCGGCAAGGACAAGGTTCTGGTCACCACGGCCACCTGACCGCAGCGGTCAGCTCCGGCTGATCGCCTCGCCGATCGTCCGCAGCCCGTCGACGTCGTGCACGTCGGCGGGCTGCGCCGTCACCGACACCGCCGGCACCGCCGGGAACGCCTCGGTGAACCGCGCCGCCACCTGCTCCTCGCGTACCGCCTGCTGGGCCAGCGCGGCGTGCGCCCGCAACACCTCGACGGTGCCCTCGTGCCCACCCTCGCCGGCCAGCCGCTCCGCGGCGGCCAGGCTCTCCGCCGCGGACAGGCCCGCCGCCGGCCGGTGCACCCGGTTGAGCACCAGCCCGGCCAGCGGCATCCGCTCCTCACGCAGCCGGCCCGCGAAGTAGGCGGCCTCCCGGACCGCGTCCGGCTCCGGCGTCGCGACCAGCAGGAACGCCGTCTCCCGGGCCTGGAGGATCCGGTACGTCTGCTCGGCGCGCTGCCGGAACCCGCCGAACATCGAGTCGAGGGCGGCGACGAAGCCGGACAGGTCGGTGAGCAGCTGGGCGCCGATCACCTTCTGCACCACCTTGGAGAACATCCCGAAGCTCGCCGTGACCAGGCTGAACATGCTCCGGCCACCGCTGCGCGCCGGAGCCAGCAGCAGCCGCAGCATCCGGCCGTCGAGGAACCGGGACAGCCGGGCCGGCGCGTCCAGGAAGTCGAGCGCGGACCGCGACGGCGGCGTGTCCACCACGATCAGGTCCCACTCGCCCCGGGCGTGCAACTGGCCCAGCTTCTCCATCGCCATGTACTCCTGCGTGCCGGCGAAGGTGGAACTCATGGCCTGGTAGAAGGGGTTGGCGAAGATCTCCGCGGCCTTCGCCGGGTCGGTGTGCTGGAGCACCACGTCGTCGAACGTGCGCTTCATGTCGAGCATCATGGCGTGCAGTTCCCCGCCGCCGGCCTCGACGTCGATGCCCTTGACCTGCCGGGGTGTGTTGTCCAGCTCGGTCAGGCCGAGCGACTGGGCCAGCCGGCGGGCCGGGTCGATGGTGAGCACCACCGTCCGCCGGCCGTGCCGCTCGGCCGCCCGCAACGCCAGCGCCGCGGCAGTGGTCGTCTTGCCCACGCCGCCCGCCCCGCAACAGACCACGATCCGTACGCCGTCGTCGGCGAGGATCTGGTCGACGTCAAGCGGAGGCGCCGCGTCTTCGGAAGGCACCAATCGAGCGTATCGGTCCCGAGGGCCTCTCTGCTCCGTGCCGGCCGCAGGTGTGAGTCAATCCGCCCGGACGAGGGCCTCGGCGAGCGTCTCCAGCCCGGCCCGGTCGACCCCCGCGGGCAGCAGCGGCAACTCGACCAGGGGCAGGCCCAGATCCACCAGGTCACCCCGCAGGGAGTCCTCCAGCTCACGGCGTACCTGCTGGTCACGAGCCTCCTCGACGAGCCCGGCCACGGTCGGGCCGTCGGCCGGCAGGCCGGCGGCGGCCAGCCCGCGCTTCAGCTCGGCCGCTGTCACCGCCCGCCCGGCCGGCACCGGCGGGCGGACGCCGTTGACGATCACGCGGCCGACCGGGAAACCGAGCTGGGTCAGCTCCGCGACCGCGTCGAGCGTCTCCTGGACCGGCATCTCCTCCAGCAGCGTGACCACGTGCACCGCGGTCATCGGGGACCGGAGCAACGCGGAGACGCCCTCGCTCTGGGTCTTGATCGGGCCGACCTTCGCCAGCCGGGCGGTCTCCGCCGTCACGTTGAGGAAACGGCCGATCCGCCCGGTCGGCGGCGCGTCCAGCACCACCGCGTCGTACGTCCGGCGCGACCCGCTGGTGCGGGTGGTCGCCTCCTTGACCTTGCCGGTGAGCAGCACGTCGCGCAGGCCCGGCGCGATCGTGGTGGCGAAGTCGATCGCGCCGAGCTTGCGCAGCGCCCGGCCGGCCGCGCCGAGCTTGTAGAACATGTCCAGGTATTCGAGGAGTGCCTCCTCGGCGTCCACCGCCAGCGCCCGCACCTCACCGCCGCCGGGCGCGTCGGCGAGGTGCCGTTCCTCGTACGGCAGCGGGTCGGTGCCGAAGAGCTGGGCGATGCCCTGCCGCCCCTCCACCTCGACCAGCAGGGTGCGCCGGCCCCCGGCGGCCAGGCCGAGGGCCAGCGCGGCGGCCACGCTGGTCTTTCCGGTGCCGCCCTTGCCGGTCACCACGTGCAGGCGGGCCGGCCATCTGCCGGCGGACTCGGCCGGCTGCTCACTAGCTGCCACCCGTCGAGCCTAACCAGCCGTTGGGACCAGCCCTGTCCGGCCGGCGGGATCAGCCGACCTCGCAGACCCACCAACCCGTCTTCCGCACCACAGTGAAACGCAGCGCCTGCTCGGCGACCTTCTCGTCGGCGGTGGTCATGGTCACCCGCGCGGAGACGGTGGCCCGGTCCCCGGTCTGGTTGTCGACAGTCGGGGTGGGCCAGCGGAACCGGGGGTTCTGGTACTGCGCGACGTACTCCCGTACCTCGGTGACCTTGGCGGCGATCTTCTCGTCGTCACGGGCCGCCGAGCAGACGAACGTGGCCGCCTTCTCGGGGTCGCGCTCCTGGTAGACGGCCTTGAGGAAGCCGTCCACGGCTACCTGCGGTTCTTTCGCGCCCTGGCCGTCCTCGCTGTTGCGTAACGCGAGGAACGCGGCGGTGCCCCCACCGCCGCAGAGCACGACCGCGGCGGCCAGCACCAGCGAGACGATCAGCACCGCCGGTCGCTTTCGCGGCGGGGTGTCGGACGGGTACGGCGGCGGACCGGCTGCGGGTGCGGGTCCCGGCGGCGGTTGCGGATTCGGGTCGCCGGGCGTGCCGGTGTCGCCACCGGCGGGCGGTTGGGTCATCTGTCTCCCCCGGGTTGCGGCTCCCGTCGCCGCCCCAGGCGACGGGCGCGGGTCGAGGTGTGCGGGCGCGCGTCGGCGCGCGTCCAGTCCGGAAGGGTATCGGTCGGCGGTGCGCTTGCCAGCCCCGCGTACGCGCCCCGCCGGGCGGACACGGCTACCGCGTTCCCGACCAGCCTTGTGTCGCAAATGTGACTGGACGTGACGAAGCGTGCGCGTCCCGTTGCCGGGACTTGTCGCAGGATCTACCTTCGTCCCCGACGCGGAGAGCCGGGCCGGGGACGGCTCCGAGCCGGATGGCGGTGTTTGTTGAACAGGTACGACGCCCGGAGGCGAAGGATGCGCGACGCGGAGAACAGTCCCCGAGGCCAGTTCCCCGGTGACCGGGCCGGCCGGCCGGGTGAGGCCGAGGTGCCGGGCGCGCCGTTCAACGAGCGCTCCTACGGCCCGCCGGCCGAGGCGGTCCGGACGCTGCCCCGCTCCGGCGGGAAGGGGCGGGACGAGGACGAGCCCGGCTACGTCATCCACCTCCAGGTCCGGGTGCCCGACCTGGCGGCGGCCACCGCGCTCGCCGGAACCGTGGCCACCTCGCTGGGCTTCCTGGTGGAGCTGGACGCGGGCGAGACCACCGTCTCCACCGCCGACGACCAGAACAACAGGCACCGGGTCTTCTGCGACCTGCTGCTGCCCGACCGCAGCCGGTGCCCGCAGCGCTTCGAGCACGAGGGCCCGTGCGGCGAGCCGCCACCGGCACCGGAGCCGCGTCCCGCGTCCTGGTGACCGCGGCGGACCGTAGGCTGTGCCTGACCGAAGTCCAAGTCAGGCAAGGGAGCCCTCCTCCGATGCAGAAGTGGGAATACGCCACGGTGCCGCTGCTGGTCCACGCGACCAAGCAGATCCTCGACAACTGGGGCGAGGACGGCTGGGAACTGGTCTCCGTGGTTCCTGGCCCGAACCCGGAGCAGCTCGTCGCGTACCTGAAGCGTCCGAAGGGCTGACCTCCATGAGCAACGGACCTCACGCGAAGCTCGCCGAGCTCGGCCTCGCACTGCCCGAGGTGGTGCCGCCGGTGGCCAGCTACGTGCCGGCCGTCCAGTCCGGGCAGCACGTCTACGTGTCCGGCCAGCTGCCGATGGCCGAGGGCAAGCTGCTCGCCACCGGCAAGGTCGGCAACGGCGTCTCGGCCGAGCAGGCCAAGGACCTGGCGGAGCGGTGCGCGCTGAACGCGCTCGCCGCGATCGACGCGCTGGTCGGGCTGGAGAACGTGGTGAAGGTCGTGAAGCTGACCGGCTTCGTGGCCAGCGCACCCGGCTTCACCGGTCAGCCCGGCGTGATCAACGGTGCCTCCGACCTGTTCGGCGCCGTGTTCGGCGAGGCCGGCCGCCACGCCCGCAGCGCCGTGGGCGTGGCCGAACTTCCCCTCGACGCCCCGGTAGAGGTAGAGGTCATCGTCGAGGTCGCGTAACGCTGAGCCCGCGATCTTGCGGTTGTGGCCCCCGGCAGAAGCCCCAGACGGGGACAAAGCTCGGGCCGGAACTGCAAGATCGCGGGGAGTGGCGGGCGGAGTCGTACGATCGCAGCCATGGGTGGGCGTATGGCCGGTGCGGCGGGGGCGCTTGCGGACGGGCTGCCGGGGTGGGTGACGCTGCTGCGTGCGCCGAACCCGGGGCCGATGACGCTCGACGGGACCAACACCTGGGTGCTGCGGGCCGGGCCGGACGCGCCCGCCGTCGTGGTCGACCCGGGGCCCGCCGACGAGGGGCACCTGGCCGCGATCGCGGCGCAGGGACGCATCGGATGCGTGCTGATCACGCACGGGCACGCCGACCACACCGAGGGCGCGCCCCGGTTGCGTGAGCTGCTCGACGGCGTACCGGTGCTCGCCGCCGACCCGGCGCACACCGCCGGAGGCGAGCCGCTCACCGCCGACACCACCATCGACGTGGGGCTGGACCTGCGACTGCTGCCCACCCCCGGGCACACCGCCGACTCGGTCTGCCTGGTCGCCGCGCACGACGGCGAGCACGTCGTGCTGACCGGTGACACCATCCTCGGCCGGGGCACCACAGTGGTCGCCCACCCGGACGGGCACCTCGGCGACTACCTGTCGAGCCTGGAGCTGCTCTCCGCGTACCGGGGGATCCCGGCGCTGCCGGGCCACGGCCCGGCGCTCGCCGACTGCGGTGTGGCGGCCGACTTCTACCTGGCCCACCGGCGGGCCCGGCTGGACCAGGTGCGCGCCGCCGTCGCCGCGGGCGCCACCACCGCGGCCGAGGTGGTCGCCCTGGTCTACGCCGACGTCGACAGGTCGCTGTGGTGGGCCGCCGAGTGGTCGGTCCGGGCCCAGCTCGAACACCTCGGAGTGGAGCAGCCGTGACCTGCCCGGTGTGCGGAACCGTAGCCGTGCCCGGGGCGCGGTTCTGCCACAACTGCGGGGCGGCGCTGCCGGCTGCCGCCACCCTGCCCGCCGCCGAGCGCCGCGTGGTGACCGTGCTCTTCGGCGACCTGTCCGACTTCACCTCCTGGTCGGAGGACCTGGACCCGGAACGGGTCGGCGCGGTCACCGACCGGGTGCTGGCCGCTCTCGCGGGCGCGGTCAAGACGTTCGGCGGGCACGTCGACAAGCTCACCGGCGACGGCATCATGGCGGTCTTCGGCGCGCCTGTGGCGCACGAGGACGACGCCGAGCGGGCGGTCCGCGCCGCGCTGTCCATGCAGCGCGCGGTGCGGCGGGTGCTCGACGACGAGCGCGGCGGCGGCGCACCGCTGGGCCTGCGCGTCGGCCTCAACACCGGGGACGTGATCGCGGGCATCCAGGCGGCGATCGAGTACACGGTCATCGGCGACACGGTGAACACCGCCGCCCGGCTGGCCGACGCCGCCGCGGTCGGCGCGGTCTACGCCGGGGCGCGCACCTCCGCCGCCACCCGGCACGTCGCCTCCTGGCGGGCGCTGCGCCCGCTGCGGCTCAAGGGCAAGCGGGAACCGGTCGAGGCGTACGAGCTGCTGGGCCTGCTCGACGCGCCCGGCACCCGGTCCGGCCTCGGCGACGAGGCGCCGTTCGTGGGCCGGGAGACCGAGATCGGCCGGGTCGCCGGCCGGCTCGCCGAGGTGATCGACAGGGGCGAGCCCCGGGTGCTGCTGATGACCGCCGAGGCGGGGATCGGCAAGTCCCGGTTCGCGGCCGAGGTGGAGCGGCTCGCCGCCGGCTACGACGTCGGCGCCGGGCGGTACGCGGCGCACACCGGCGCCCGCGTCCTCTCGGTGCGCTGCGCGGCGTTCGGCGAGCGCCGCCGGCTGGCCCCGCTGGCCGACCTGGTCCGGGCCGCCGTCGGCCTGCCGGGCGACGCGGCCACCGCCGTCACCCGGCCGGCCGTCGAGGAGCGGCTGCGCCGGCTCGGCCAGCGCCTGTCCCGGCTCCCCGGCGACCCGCCGCCGATCGCCGTGGACCAGCTCCTGGCCCTGCTCGGGTACGCCGAACTCCCGCCCGCCACCGAGAACGGCGAGTGGAACGCGGCCGGACCCCCGCCGGACGACGAGGCGGTGCCCACCGCCGTGGCGGACCTGCTCAGCGCGCTCGCCGGTGAGGCGCCGCTGGTGATCGTGGTGGACGACCTGCACGACGCCACCGCCGAGACGCTCAAGGCGCTGGCGCTGACCCTCAACCGGCTCAGCGGGCCGGTGCTGGTGCTGCTGCTCGGCCGCCCCGAGCTGGTACGGACCGCCGGCGCGCTGACCCGCGTCGCGGACGCCGAGGTGCACGCGCTGCCGCCGCTGCGCGGCGCGGACGCCTCCCGGCTGCTCACCAGCTACCTGTCCGGCGGCCGCATGCCCCAGACCGACACGGACCGGCTGCTCGCCACCGCGCAGGGCAACCCGTTCTACCTGGCCGAGCTGGTCACGCTGCTGATGGAGCGCGGTGCGCTCACCGCCGGGCCGGGGCGGGGCGCCGACGTCGGCTGGCGGCTCGCCCCCGGTTCGCTCGGCAGCCGGCTGCTCTCCCGGGACCTGGCCGCGGTGCTCGCCGCGCGTATCGACGCGCTGCCGCCGAACGCCCGCTCGGCGCTGCGCGACGCCGCGGTGGTGGGCGACACCGTACCGGCGGGTGCGCTGGAGGCTCTGCGGGAACAGCGGGTCGGGCAGGACGGGCGGCCCGCCGCGGTGGCCGCCGTCGAGCTGGACCGGGCCGTGGAGGAGCTGCTGCAACGGCGCATGCTGCACCGCACCCGCAGCGGGTTCGCCTTCGCCACCCCGCTCATGCGGGAAGCCGCGTACGCGGGGGTGAGCAAGGCCGAGCTGGCCGAGCGGCACGCGGCGCTGGCCCGCTGGGCCGCGCCGGAGAGTGTCGACGAGGCCGGTGGCGCACCCGGGGGCGCGTTCACCGAGGCCGCCCGGGACGACTTCGTCGCCGAGCACGTGGAGCGGGCCACAGCGCTCGCCGACGCGGTCAAGCTGCGCCCGGACGCGCCGGCCCGGGCGGTCACCCCGCTGGGCGTGGCCGCGCTGGGCCGGGCCGCCCGCCGGTCGCTGCGGTCGGGGGAGCCGGCGCTCGCCGTCGAGTACGCCGAACGCGCGGCCGAGCTGGCCCGCGACGGGGTGCCGGCGGCCGACCGGGTGGTGCACGCCCGGGCGCTGCTCCAGGTCGGTCGCCCGGCCGACGCGCTCGCGTTCGCCGAGAAGATCGCCGCGAACACCGGCGACCCGGCCACCCGTACCGCCGCGCTGCTGCTGGCCGGGCAGGCCCAGCAGACCCTCGGTGACGCCGAGCGGGCCGAGTGCAACTGGCAGGAGGCGTTGCAGGTGGCCACCGACGCCGACCTGCCCACGCTGCGGGCCTCGGCGATGCGGCGGCTCGGCATGGCCGACTTCATCGCCGGCCGGCTCGGGCAGGCGAGCAGCCGGCTCGCCGCGTCCTACCAGGTCAGCCTCGCCGCCCGGGATCCGCGCGGGCAGGCCTGGTCGTTGCAGAACCTGGCCTGGGTGACCACCACCCGGGGTGACTTCGCCGGCACCGACGCGGTCCTCGGCCGGGCCGCCCGGCTCTTCGCCGAGCTGAAGGATCCGTACGGGCGGGCCTGGCTGCGCGGCACCACCGCGTTCGCCCGGCTGCTCGCCGGCCGGCTGCGGGAGGCGTGCCGGATGGCGCGGGTGTTCCTGCCGTTCGGGGAGCGGGTCGGCGAGGCGTGGGCGGTGGGGACGCTGCGCGCGGTCGAGGCGTACGCCACCGCCGAGCTGGGCGACCTGGCCGAGGCGGACCGGGCGGCGCGGCGCGCGTACCGGGACTTCGCCGAGGTGGGCGACGACTGGGGGCAGGGCTTCGCGCTCGTGGTGCGCGGGGTGGTGGCGCGCGGGCTGGGCGAGCCGGAACACGCGGCCGACCTGTTCACCGACGCGCTCGAGTACGCCGACCGCACCACCCACCCGCTGCTCACCGGCATGGCCGGGACGCTGCGCGGCTTCGTGGCGCTGGACATGGGCGACCACGAGACCGCCGAGCGGGAGGCACGGTCGGTGCTGACCCGGGTGGAGCCGCACAACCCGCAGGCACCGGCCCAGGTCGCGCCCCGGGTGCTGCTCGCCATGGCCCGCCTCGCGGCGGGTGACCCGGGCACCGCCGTGGGGCTGCTCGCGCCTGTCGCCACCGGCGCGGCGAACGCGCCCTCGCTGCTGTTCTCCCGGCGGCAGACGATGGCCCGGTACGCCGCCGCGCTGCTCGCACACGGCCAGCGCGAACAGGCGCTCGACTGGGCGCAGCGGTCGATCACCGCCCCGGCGGAGGACGTCCGCAGCCAGGTGGTGGCACTGCTCGTGCTGGCCGAGGCGCTTGACGCCTGCGGTCGCCGGGCCGAGGCGCTGACGCACGCGGAGGAGGCGGTACGCCTCGCGTACGCCACCGAGCAGCGCAGTGAGCGGATGGTCGCGGACGCGTTGCGGGTGCGGCTCGCCGGCGGCTGATCGCCCGTGTTCTGACGGTTCCGGGGATGTGTTCGTCGGTGGAGCCGGTTAGCGTGGGGCGGCCACAGTCGTGGATCGACTGTCGCCTCCCGGTGCGCGCCTGCGCCACCGGCAGATCACGCTGGGGAGGAACGATGAGGCTGCCGCGCTCGGGCGCCGGCTGGACGATCGCGGTCTTCGGGCTCCTCGCGCTGCTGCTCGGCGCGCTCGGTCTGATCTGGCCGGAGACGCAGCTGCGCCTGCTCGGCTTCGAGGTGCCGGCCGAGCGCGCTCCGGGCGACTACACCGGCACGTTCCTCACCGCGTCGTCGATGGCCTCGTTCAACATGGGGGTCTACTACCTGCTCGCCGTCGCCACCGAGTGGCGGCCGTTCTACCGGTTCACCGTGTGGTTCCGCCTGGTCACCTTCACCGTGTTCACCATCGCGGTGCTCTCCGACGTCGCGCCGGACCGCTTCTTCGCGGTCGCCGCGTGGGAGGGCCTGGGCGCGCTCGCCACGGCGGCCGGACTGTGGTGGGACGCCCGCCGGGCGGCTCCCGCCGCTGCCGTGTCCGCGCCGGAGCTGGCGCCGGCCACCGACGCGGCCCGCTGACGGGTCCGGATCGTTGGGTATTTTCGAGTCGTGACCGAGACCCCGCCCGGCGCCCTGCGGCTGCCCATCGTGCCCGGTCTGACCGATCTGCAGGTGTTCGCCCGGGGCGGCTACGCCACCATCTACCGGGCCACCCAGATCTCGGTGGGACGCGAGGTCGCGGTCAAGATCGAGAACCGCACGCTGGACAGCGAACGCGACCAGGCCCGCTTCCTGCGCGAGGCCCGTGCCGCCGGGCGGATGTCGTCCCACCCGCACGTCGTCGACCTGTTCGACGTCGGGGTCACCGTCAACCAGCACCCCTACCTCATCATGGAGCTGTGCGACGGCTCGTACGCCGAGCGGATGCGCACCTCACCGCTGGGCCCGGCGGAGACCCGCGACCTCGGCGTGAAGATCGCCGACGCGCTGGCCCACTCGCACGCGGCGGGCGTCCTGCACCGCGACGTCAAGCCGGCGAACATCCTGCACTCCGAGTTCAACTCCGCGGTCCTGGCCGACTTCGGCCTGGCGGTGCTCGCCGAGTTCCGCGACTCCTCGGTGATGCTGGAGGCGCTCACCCCGGCGTACGCGCCACCGGAGACGTTCAACCACAGCCCGCCCACGCCCGCCGTCGACGTGTACTCGCTGTGCGCCACGCTCTACGCGCTGATGTACGGCCGTCCGCCGCGCTGGCACTCCGAACGCAACCCGAGCCTGGTGACCGTGCTGGAGATGTTCCAGCAGCCGATCCCGGGTCTGCCCGGCGTACCAGGCGAGCTGATCGACGTACTCCGGTTGGGCATGTCGAACGACCCGGGCGCGCGGCCCTCGGCGGTCGAGCTGCGCGGCCTGCTCACCTCGCTGCCGCTCGACGGCGCCCCGGCGACCGGCGGCCGGTTCGACGACGGCATCGGCGACCGGTTCCACCACACCGGCGGGCCGAACCCGCGACCGCCCGCGGACGACGACCACCCGACGGTGGCCTCGCGTGGCCGGCGCTGGCCCAAGCGCTGGTTCCTCGGCGGCGCCGGCGTGCTGGCGCTGGCGGCCTCGGCCGGCGGTGGCTGGGTCGCCGGCGGCCACGCGCCGGCCGTCACGCCCACGCCGGCGACCAGCGGGGTGGCCGGGGTGGCGCCGGTGCCCGGCTGCGCGTCCGCCGACGTGCGGCTGCCCGCCGGGGCGCGCTGCGCGACGGAACTGGAGTGCTTCGGTCCGGTACGGCTGCGCCGCGACCGGGCCGAGGCGAGCCGGGTGCCGTGCGACGGCCAGCACACCTGGGAGACCTACGCCGCCGGTGACCTGCCGGCCGCGCTCGCCGGGGCCCGCCACGAGACGGTCGCGGCCGACCCGGCCGTCGGCAGGGTGTGCAACGCCGACACGTTCCGGCTGGTCAGCGGCGGCAAGTCGGCGAGCGGGTGGAACCTGGAGGTGCTGCCGCCGGAGGCCGAGGCGGACCGCACCTACCGCTGTCTGGCCGGCCGGGGCGTCAACGCGCTCGCCGGTCCCACGCTCACCGGTCGCTGAGCCCGTTCACGGTCCGGCTCTGCCGCACCGACCGCGGGTCGAGCGTCTCCAGCGTGTCGGCGTCCACCGCCGTCGGCGCGCGCATGCCGCGTACGACGCGCGGGTCCAGCGTCTCCAGCGTGTCCGCGTCGATCGGCTGGCCAACCGGGGTGCGCAGGTTCCGCACCGCGCGCGGGTCGATCGCCTCCAGCGTGTCGGCGTCCACTCCGTACCCCTGGTGGGGGACCGGCCAGGTCTCGGCCTGCGGGGCGGACCCGCCGGTGCCGCCGGGCTGGCGCGCGGCGGTGATCGTCACTCCCGTGATCATGGCGAGCAGCACGCAGACCAGGGCCAGCACGACCGACAGGATGCCGGGCGGACGCCACACGGCCAGGGTCACCACCGCCGCCACCGTCGCCAGGGACGCGACGACGGCCTTCGCCCGCGCATCGGGCTTCGGGAACGATCTCACCCGACAAGCATGGCCCAGCGCGTCCACCTGTCAACCGGCGGGATGAGACAGCTTCCCGTCACCGAGGCTCCACTTCGGAGTCGCAGGTAGCGACGATCGAGAAAAAGTCGTTACATCATCTGGTTGTTTGCCGTATCGATCCACGTTTGGGGGCCACTAACGTGGGCGTCGATCCCTACAGTGACGGGGGTCGAGGTCTCCTCGACGGAACTGTTCCCCGACGGAAGGCAGCCTCATGCCCCGTGCAATCCGATCCCTGGCCGCAACCGGGATCGCCGGCGTCCTCCTCGCCGGACCGGCCGTCGCGCCCGCCGCGGCGGCGACTCCGCAACCACCCGCGCACGACCGGACCACCGCCGCCGAGGCACGCCGGGTGGACCGCGTGCCGACGCCGAAGCTCGACTGGTACGCCTGCTACGACTACGCCGAGTGCGCCACGGTCCGGCTCCCGCTGGACTACGACAACCCGAAGGGCGCCACCACCGAGGTCGCACTGCTCCGGGTCAAGGCCCGCGACCAGCAGCGCAAGGTCGGCAGCCTCTTCCTCAACCCGGGTGGCCCGGGTGGCTCCGGCACGAGCATCGCGCTCGCCGCGCCCTACTTCCTCGGCGACGACCTGCTCGACCGCTTCGACATCGTCGGCGTCGACCCGCGCGGCGTCGAGGCCAGCGAGAACATCAAGTGCTTCCGCTCGGTGAAGGACCAGACCCGGGCGTACGCCGGGCTGAACGTCGCGTTCCCGTGGACCAAGGCGGAGGAGAAGGCGTACGTCGCCGCGTCCAAGGCGGTCGGCAAGGCGTGCTCCACCACCGGCAAGCCGCTCACCGGCGCGGCCTCCACCGCCGAGGTGGCCCGCGACATGGACGTGCTGCGCCGCGCCGTCGGCGACAAGTTGCTCAGCTACCTCGGCTTCAGCTACGGCACCGCGCTGGGCCAGTACTACGCCAACATGTTCCCGGACCGCTTCCGCGCGATCGTCGTCGACGGCGTGCTCGACCCGAACGCCTGGGTCGGCCAGGGCAGCGCCCGCAACCAGCTCCAGGAGACGCGTCTGCGCAGCGCCGACGGCGCGTACCGGGCGCTGCGGGAGATCCTCGTCCGGTGCGGCAAGGCCGGCGCCGAGCAGTGCGAGCTGGCCGCCACCGGCAACCCGCTGGCCGCGTACGACACGGTGGCCAAGCGGCTCCGCAAGAAGCCGGTGGTGATCGAGGATCCGGACTTCGGCTCGTTCACCGTCAGCTACGCCGACTTCGTCGGCGCCACGCTCGGCGCGCTCTACGACCCGTACGGCTGGCAGTCGGTGGTGGACCTGACCGTCCAGCTCCTGGCCGCGACCGATCCGGCCGCCGGCAAGGCCGCCACCGCGTCGGCCCGCACGGCACTCGCCGCCCGCGCCGCGCAGGCACGGCAACAGCGGGGGTACGACTTCCCGTACGACAACGGGCTGGAGACGTTCCTGACCGTCGACTGCACCGACGCGTACCACCCGAAGAGCGCCGACGCCTGGCTGGCGCTGTCGGCGAAGGAGGACAAGCGGGCACCGTACTTCGGGCGGGCGTGGGCCTGGGGCACCTCGCCCTGCGCCCGCAACACCTGGACGGTGCGGGACGAGGACGCCTGGACCGGGCCGTTCAACCGGGTCACCGCCGCTCCGGTGCTGGTGGTCGGCAACTACTGGGATCCGGCGACCAACTACCAGGGTGCGGTCAGCTCGGCCGAGCTGCTGCCGAACAGCCGCCTGCTGAGCAGCGACAGCTGGGGCCACACCGCGTACGGCACCTCGGCGTGCGTGACCGGCCGGGTCGACGCGTACCTGCTCACCGGCAAGCTGCCGGCCAAGGGCACGCTCTGCGTCGGTGACGCGCAGCCGTTCCAGGAGGACGCGGCGGCCGGCCGGGCGGACGCGTCGAAGAGCGAGCTGGCCCGGGCGGGCGAGCCGCGCCGGGGCGAGCCGAAGCGGCTGCCGCCGGTGGCGACGCCGCGTCCGGCGGTCGGCACGCTGACCGTCCGCTGACGGACCCCCGGGGTGCGGCGGGTGATCGGGCACCCGCCGTACCCCGGGCCCACCTCGGTCAGTAGGACTTGTCCTGGCCGAGGACGTGCTGGGCGACGAAGTTGAGGATCATCTCCCGGCTGACCGGGGCGATCCGGCCCGCGCGTACCGCGCCGAGCAGCGTCGCCACGCCGTACTCGGTGGTCATGCCGGCCCCGCCGAGCGCCTGGACGGCGGTGTCGACGGCGAGCGCGGCGGCCTCGCCGGCCGCGTACTTGGCCATGTTGCCGGAGATGCCGGCCTCCAGGTCGCGGCCCGCGTCGTAGAGCGTGGCCGCCTTGTGGATCATCAGCCGGGCCAGCTCGACCTGCACTGCCGCGTGCGCCAGCGGGTGCGCCACACCCTGGTGCGAGCCGATCGAACGCCCGCCCCACACCTTGCGGGTGGACGTGTAGTCGCTGGCCCTCTCGATCGCGTACCGGCCGGTGCCGGCGCCCATCGCGGCGACGGTGATGCGCTCCGGGTTGAGCCCGGCGAACAGCGCGGGCAGCCCGGCGTCGAGCGACTCGCCGACGAGCGCGTCGGCGGGCAGCCGGACGTCGTCGAGGAAGAGCAGGAACTGGTTCTCCGGCGACAGGATCTCCATGTCCAGCTTGGACTTCTCCAGGCCGGGCGCGTCGGTCGGCACGATGAACAGCGCCGGCTTCAGCTTCCCGGTGGATGCGTCCTCGGTGCGGGCTACCACCAGCACGTGCCCGGCCTCGTCCACGCCGGAGATGTAGATCTTCCGGCCGCTGAGCAGCCAGTCGTCGCCGTCGCGCCGGGCCACGGTGGCGAGGCGGTGGAAGTTCGATCCGGCGTCCGGCTCGGTGATCGCGAAGACGATCTTCTGGGAGCCGTCGGCGAGGCCGGGGAGGTGCTTCTTGCGCTGCTCCTCTGTACCGTGCTTGTGGATGATCGTGGCGGCGATGGCGGGGGAGACCACCAGGAGCAGCAGCGGGCAGCCGGTCGCGGCCAGTTCCTCGCACACCAGCGCCAGCTCGGTGATGCCGCCGCCCCCGCCGCCGTACTCGGTGGGGATGTTCACGCCCAGGTAGCCCAGCCGTCCGGCCTCGTGCCACAGCTCGGTGGTGTGTTCGCCGGACCGGGCCTTCTCGACGAAGTAGGAGTGGCCGTACTTGCGGCCCAACGCCCGTACGGCGTCGCGGAGCTGGTCCTGCTCGGGGGTCAGGTCGAAGTTCACTGCGGGTCCTCCTCGGGGTCCACCACGGCAAGTACGGCACCCGTCTCGACCTGGCCGCCGGCCGGCACCGGCAGCTCCGTCACCACGCCGTCGGCGGGGGCGAGCACGGGATGTTCGAGCTTCATCGCTTCCAGCGTCAGCAGCAGGTCACCGGCGGCGACCCGCTGACCGACCTCGACGTGCACCCGGGTCACCGCGCCGGGCAGCGGCGCGAGCAGCGACCCGGCCGCCAGCTCCGCGGTGGGCAGGGGCAGGCGGGGCAGCTCGGTGAGGCTCGCCGCCCCGTCCGGGCCGTCCACGAAGACCGACGACCCGGCCCGGTGTACGCGGAAGGCCCGCCGTACCCCGTCGACGTCGAGCACCACCCGGTCCGGGGTGGCCGTCACCAGCTCGACAACCGGCAGCTCGGTGTTAACAGGGGACCCTTCCTCTACCGGATCCGTTAAGAGGGGGCCCTTCCTTCCCCACTGGGCGAGGGCGCCGGTGCGGTCGAGGCGGTAGTGCACCTCGATCTCCTCGTCGCCCGGGCCGGTGAAGCGGGTGACCTGCGGGACGGACGGCACGTTGCGCCAGCCCGACGGCAGCCCGGCCAGCACCGGTGCGGCGGCCCGGCGCGCGGCCGCACCGGACAGCGCGGCGGCCAGCGCCACCACCGGAAGCTGCTCCGCCGGCAGCAGCGGCGCGAACACCTCCGGGTGCCGGTCCAGGAAGCCGGTGTCCACGTCCACCGCGGCGAACTCCGGGCTGCGCAGCACACGGACCAGCAGATCCCGGTTGGTGGCCACGCCGTGCAGTTCGGCGCGGGCCAGCGCGCCGGCGAGCGCGCGGGCCGCCTCGGTGCGGGTGGGCGCCCAGGCGACGAGCTTCGCCAGCATCGAGTCGTAGTGCACGCTCACCGTCGAGCCGTCCACCACACCCGAGTCCAGGCGCAGTCCCCGGGCCGGGCCGAATTCGGCTGCCACCCCGGGGATCGCGAACCGGTGCAGCGTGCCGGTGGCCGGTCGGAAACCCTGAGCCGGGTCCTCGGCGCACAGCCGTACCTCGATGGCGTGGCCGTCGGCCGGCGGCGTGGTGGTGACCGGCAGCGGCTCGCCCTCGGCGACGAGCAGTTGCAGCCGGACCAGGTCCAGCCCGGTGGTCAGCTCGGTGACCGGGTGCTCCACCTGAAGACGGGTGTTCATCTCCAGGAAGTGCACCTGCCCGTCCGGCGCGAGCAGGAACTCCACTGTTCCCGCGCCGACGTAGTCGACTGCGCGCCCGGCCGCCACCGCCGCCTCGTGCAGCGCCGCCCGCACGTCGTCGGGCAGCACACCCGGCGCCTCCTCGACGATCTTCTGGTGGCGGCGCTGGATCGAGCAGTCGCGGACCCCGAGGGCCACGACGGTGCCGTGGGTGTCGCCGAAGATCTGCACCTCGACGTGGCGGCCACGTTCCACGTACCGCTCGATGAAGACCGTGCCGTCGCCGAACGCCGCCGCCGCCTCGCGGCGCGCACCAGCGACGGCCTCGGCCAGGCCGGCCGCGTCGCGGACGATCCGCATGCCCCGGCCGCCGCCACCGGCGGCGGCCTTGACCAGCACCGGGAAGGCGGTGACCTCGGCCGGGTCGATCCAGGTGGGCAGCATCGGCACGCCCGCGTCGGCGAGCAGCGCCTTGGCGGCCATCTTGTCGCCCATCGCGGCGATCGCCTTCGCGGACGGACCGACCCAGGTCAGGCCCGCGTCGGTCACCGCCGCCGCGAACTCGGCGTTCTCGGCCAGGAACCCGTAGCCGGGGTGGACGGCGTCCGCGCCGGAGCGCCGGGCCGCGTCGAGGATGGCGTCGATGCGCAGGTACGTCTCGGCCGGCGTGTTCCCCGGCAGCCGGACGGCCTGGTCGGCGTCTGCGACGAACGGCGCGTCGGCGTCCGCGTCGGAGTGCACGGCGACGGTGGCCACGCCGAGGGCGCGGCAGGTGGCGAAGACCCGGCGGGCGATCTCGCCCCGGTTCGCAACCAGAAGCTTCGTGATCATTGTGAGCACGCCCCCTACATCCGGAAGACGCCGAAACCGTCGGCGCCCTTCACCGGTCCGTTGTGGATCGCCGACAGGCACAGCCCGAGGACGGTACGGGTGTCCCGGGGGTCGATCACCCCGTCGTCGTAGAGCCGCCCGGACAGGAACAGCGCCCCGGACTGCGACTCGATCTGCTGCTCGACCATCATCCGCATGGCGGCGTCGGTGTCCTCGTCGTACTCGCGTCCCCGGGCGGCGGCGGCCTGCCGGGCCACGATGGACAGCACACCGGCGAGCTGCGCCGGACCCATCACCGCCGACTTCGCGTTCGGCCAGGTGAACAGGAACCGCGGCTCGTACGCGCGGCCGCACATGCCGTAGTTGCCGGCGCCGTAGGAGGCGCCCAGGTTGACCGTCAGGTGCGGCACCGTCGAGTTCGACACCGCGTTGATCATCAGGGCGCCGTGCTTGATGATGCCGCGCTGCTCGTACTCGGTGCCGACCATGTAGCCGGTGGTGTTCTGGAGGAAGACCAGCGGTGTGTCCGCCGCGTTGGCGAGCTGGATGAACTGGGCCGCCTTCTGCGCCTCCTGGCTGAACAGCACGCCCCGCGCGTTCGCGAGCACACCGACCGGGTAGCCGTGCAGCTCACCCCAGCCGGTTACGAGCGCGGTGCCGTAGCCGGGCTTGAACTCGTCGAACGCGCTGTCGTCGAGCACCCGGGCCAGCACCTCGCGCGGGTCGAACGGCACCTTCAGGTCGGCGCTGGCGATGCCGAGCAGCTCCTCCGGGTCGTACCGGGGTGGCAGCGGGTGGGGGTTGCGCGGGGGTGGGCCGTGCTTGCGCCAGTTGAGCCGGCGGACGCACTGCCGGGCCAGCCGGATGCCGTCGCGCTCGTCCTCGGCGAGGAAGTCGGCCAGGCCGGACGTGGTGGCGTGCATCGCCGCGCCGCCGAGCGACTCGTCGTCGGTGACCTCACCGGTGGCCATCTTCACCAGCGGCGGCCCGGCCAGGTAGACCTGCGACCGGTCCCGGATCATGACGGTGAAGTCCGACATGCCCGGCACGTACGCGCCGCCGGCGGTGGCGTTGCCGAACACCACGCTGACGGTCGGGATCCGCTGCGCGGACAGCCGGGTCAGGTCACGGAACACCCGGCCGCCGGGAATGAAGATCTCCGCCTGGGTGGGCAGGTCCGCGCCGGCCGACTCGACCAGGTTCACCATCGGCAGCCGGTTCGCCGCCGCGATCTCACCCGCCCGCCGGGTCTTCGCCAGCGACCACGGGTTGATCGCGCCGCCGCGTACCGTCGGGTCGTTCGCCACGATCAGGCACTCGACGCCCTCGACGACGCCGATGCCGGTCACGGTGCTGGCGCCGACCGGGAAGTCCGTGCCGTACGCGGCCACCGACGACAGCTCCAGGAACGGGCTGTCCGGGTCGAGCAGCAGTTCGATCCGCTCCCGGGGGAGCAGCTTGCCGCGATTGTGGTGCCGGGTCACGTACTTCTCGCCGCCACCGCCCCGGGCCTGGTCGAGCGCCGCGTCCAGCTCGGCCAGGCGTTCCAGTAGCGCCTCCCGGTTGGCGGTGAAGGCGGGCGCGGACGGGTCGATGCTGCTCTGCAGGACAGTCGTGCTCATAGGCCCATGCCCTTCGCGATGATCTCGTTCATGATCTCGGTGGTGCCGCCGCCGATGCCGAGCAGACGGGCGTCCCGGTAGTGCCGCTCCACCTCGGCGTCGCGCATGTAGCCGAAGCCGCCGTGCAGTTGCAGCGCGGCGTCGACCACCCAGTCGCAGGTGGCCACCGCCACGTTCTTCGCCATCGCCACCTCGGTCACCACCGGCTGCCCGGCGGCCACCCGCTCGGCGACGTCGTGCACGTACGCCCGCGCCGCGTCGGTGCGGCTGTGCATCTCGGCCAGCTTGTGCCGGACGACCTGGCGCCCGACGAGCGGCCGGCCGAACGTCTGGCGGTCCCGGCACCACTGCACGGCCAGGTCCACGCAGCGCTGCGCGGTCGCGTACGCCTGGGTGGCGAGCGACAGCCGCTCGTTGGCGAACTGCTGCATGATGGCGAGGAATCCGGTGTCCTCCGGGCCGACCCGGTTCGTCACCGGCACCCGCACGTCGACGAAGGACAGTTCGGCGGTGTCCGAGCAGTGCCAGCCCAGCTTCTCCAGCCGCCGCCCCACCGTGAACCCGGGCGTGCCCTTGTCGATGACGAGCAGGCTGACCGAGCCCGAGCCGGGGAACTCGGTGCAGACCGCAGTGGTGACGAAGTCGGCGCGGATCCCGCTGGTGATGTACGTCTTCGCGCCGTTGACGACGTAGTGGTCGCCGTCGCGGACCGCGCAGGTGCGGATGCCCGCCACGTCCGAGCCGCCGTCCGGTTCGGTGATCGCCAGCGCGCCGATCATCGTCCCGGCGAGCGCGGGGCGGACGTACCTGTCGATCAGCCCTTCGTCCTGGGTCTCGACCATGTGCGGCAGCGCGATCCCGTGCGTGAACAGCGCAGCGACCAGCCCGGACGACCCGCCCGAGCGGATGATCTCCTCGGTGACGACCATCGAGTCGAGCAGGTCACCGCCGCTGCCGCCGACCGACTCCGGGAAGCCGATGCCGAGCAGGCCGATCTTGGCGGCGGTCTCGTGCAGCGACCGGGGCACCTCGCCCGCCCGTTCCCAGTCGGACAGGTGCGGCAGCACCTCCCGGGTGACGAACGAGCGGGTCAGCTCGCGCAGTTGCCGGCGTTCCGGTGTGTCCACGATGGTCATGCCGGAACCTCCGCCGGAAGATCGACGATTCGTGAGCGCAGCAGCTCCCCGAGCGCCTTGGCCTGGGGGTCGAACCGGGTGGACGCGGCCACACCCTGCCCGAGCAGCCCACGGATCACGAAGTTGACAGCGCGCAGGTTCGGCAGCTCGTACCGCTCGACGCTGAGCGCCGCCGTCTCCGGCAGCAGCTCGGCCAGCCGCTCCACGGTCAGCCAGTCGCGCAGCCAGGGCCAGGTCGCGTCGGTACGGGCCCAGACGCCCAGGTTGGCGTCGCCACCCTTGTCGCCCGACCGCGCCCCGGCCAGCTCACCGAGCGGCCCCCGCCGGATCCCGTGCAAGGAAGGGCCCCCTGTTAACGCCTCGTGTTGTACAGGGGCCCCCTGCAAACCGTCCGTCACCGTCGGCGGCGCGATCGGCACCCGCTCACCGGAGGGCAGCACCGCGACGTGCTCGACGGCGTCCTGCGCGATCGTGTCGGCGGTGAACACCCCGTACGGCGTCGCGTCGCCGGGCAGCGTGGTCAGCGTGCAACCCGGGTAGGAGGCCAGCGCCAGCTCCACCGCCGCCGCCGAGAACGCCCGCCCGGCCCGCGACTTGTCGCCGTCGCGCAGGTGTACGTGCAGCAGCGCGCTCGCCGCCTCGGTGTCGCCGGTGTCCGGGTGGTCGGTACGGGCCAGTGTGAACTCCAGCCCCTCCGTGCCGACCGACTCCTCGATCTGGCCCCGGACCAGCGCCGCCTTGGCCGGGATGTCCAGCCCGCAGAGCACGAACGTCATCGAGTTGCGGAAGCCGCCCAGGTTGTTGACGCCCACCTTGAGCGTGTCCGGCGGCGGCGTGCCGCGCACCCCGGACACCCGTACCCGGTCCGGGCCCTCCTGCTCCAGCCGTACCGTGTCCAGCCGGGTCACCACGTCCGGCCCGAGGTAGTCCGGCCCGCCCACCTCGTACAGCAACTGGGCGGTGACCGTCTCGACCGTCACCGCACCGCCGGTGCCGGCGTGCTTGGTGAGCACCGACGAGCCGTCCGCGTGCAGCTCCGCGATCGGGAAGCCGGGCCGGTGCCCGCCGTCCGGCAGTTCGGTGAAGAAGCTGAAGTTGCCACCGGTGACCTGCGCACCGCACTCGATCAGGTGCCCGGCGACGGTCGCGCCGGCCAGCGCGTCGAGGTCGTCGCGGGTCCAGCCGAAGCGGGCGATCGCCGGGCCGACGGCCAGCGAGGCGTCGGTGACCCGCCCGGTGACCACCACGTCCGCGCCCGCGTCGAGGCAGGCCGCGATCCCGAACGCGCCCAGGTAGGCGTTAGCGGTCAGCGCGTCCGGCCGCTGGATCGCGTCGCCCTCGACGTACCCGACCCGGACCTGGAGGCCGAGCCGGTCGCCGAGCGACCGGATCGCGTCGGCCAGCCCGGCCGGGTTGAGGCCGCCCGCGTTGGTGACCAGCGTGACGCCGCGCTCCAGCGCGGTGCCGAGCACGCCCTCCGCCTGACGCAGGAACGTCTTCGCGTAGCCGAGCGACGGGTCGCGCATCCGGTCCCGGCCGAGGATGAGCATGGTCAGCTCGGCCAGGTAGTCACCGGTCAGCACGTCCAGCTCGCCGCCGTCGAGCATCTCCTGCCAGGCGGCGAAGCGGTCGCCGTAGAAGCCCGACGCGTTCCCGATCCGCAGCACGCTCATGAGGAGGTTCCGTTCGCCGGCTCGCGCTTGTCGCCGGGCGGCCCGGCGAACGCCTGGGCCACGTCCAGCCACTCGTCGGCCACCGGCCCGGTGGCGGTCAGGGCCAGGTCCGCGCGATGCCGGCGCTGCGTGACGAGCAGGCAGAAGTCGAGCGCCGGGCCGGTCACCCGGTCGGCCGCGTCGGCCGGACCGAACTCCCACACCTCGCCGTCCGCGGGCGCGGTCAGCTCGACCCGCACCGGCGTCGTGGGCACGTCGCGGCCGTGGGCCGCGAAGCCGTGCCCGAGGGTACGGAAGCCGAGGTGCGCGATGTGCCGCAGGCGCGCGGTCGGGGTACGGCTGACGCCGAGCGCGTCTGCCACGTCCTCGCCGTGCGCCCACGTCTCCATCAGCCGGGCGGTCACCATCGACGTCGGCGACATGCTGGTGCCGTACCAGGGGATCTTCTGCCCGGCCGGGACGGCGGCGAGCGCACCGGCGAGCGCCGACCGGCCGGCACGCCAGCGGGCCAGCAGCGCGCCCGGCGGCGCGAGGAAGGACTCGGCGCCGTCCTCGACCAGGCGCGACGGGTCCGGCGCGGCCATCACCGAGGCGAAGAACGCGGACTCGTCGGTGGCCGCCAGGTAGGCCACGTGGTCGGTCCAGGCCAGGTGCGCCACCTGGTGTGCGACGGTCCAGCCCGGGGCCGGCGTCGGCCGCTCCCATCCGTCCGGCGGCAGGTCCGCGACGAGCGCGTCGAGCTGTTCGGACTCGGCGGCCAGATCCGCGAGCAGGGCTGTCAGGTCGACCATTGTGCCTCCGGGCGGGGGTGGGGCGTCAGGGGATCAGTGCCGCTCGCTCTCGGGGGTGAGCAGTGCGGCGAGCTGGCGTTTCCAGGTGTGCAGCAGGGCGGCGCGGCGGGGCGAGTCGTCGCTGAGCAGGTTGGCCACGCCGAGGCCGCGCAGCAGGTCGAGGGTGGCCTGCACCGACTCGCGTACGCCCGGCCTGCGTTCGTCCACACCGAGCAGCTCGACGGTGAGCCGGTGCATCTCGCGGCCGATCCGCGCCTCCAGCGGCACCAGCGCGGCGCGCAGCTCGGCGTCGGTACGCGCGGCCACCCACAGCTCCAGCGCGGCCACGAACAGCGGGCCGGTGAACGAGGCGGCGAGCAGGTCGACCACCCCGTCGAGCCGCTTCGGGCCGACCGGCAGGTGCGCCGCCTCGGCGCGCAGCTCGGCCGCCCGGCGCTCGGTCAGGTGGGTGACGGCGGCGGTCACCAGCGCGGCCTTGGTGGGGTAGTGGTGCAGCTGGGCGCCCCGGGAGACGCCGGCGTGGGCCGCCACCACAGTCGTCGTGGTGCCGGACCAGCCGTGCTCCACCAGGCACTCGACAGTCGCCTCCAGCAGCCGGGCCTGGGTGGCGCGGCTGCGCTCCTGCTGCGGAACTCGGCTCGACACGCAGACAGCGTGCCCCGCCCAAAACAAACAGTCAAGCCTGACTTTTTTGAAAGGAGGGGGCCCTTGTTAACGCCTGCGGTAGAGGAAGGGCCCCTTGTTAACGCCTCAGCGGCCGTCGCGCGGACCGAAGACGGTGAGCGCGTCGGCGTCGGAGTGGCGGGAGCGGACGTACTCGTCGGCCCAGGCCGCCGCATCCGGGAACGTGGACTCGGCGGCGACCCGTGCGCAGGCGGCGTCCACGTCGAAGCGGGTCCGGCGCAACTGCACGCCCGGGCCGAGCAGTGCCCACCAGGCGCCCGCGCCCCCGTACGGCATGCCGACGCTGCCCGGGTTCACCACCAGGCGACGGTCGACCAGCCGGGTGAACGGCATGTGCGTGTGCCCGCAGACCACCGTGCCGACCTCGGCTGGCAGGCCGGCGAAGACCTCGGCCCAGCGGTCCAGCCGCGAGTCGACGAGCACGACCTCCTCGTCGTCGCGCGGAGTGGCGTGGCAGAACAGCACGTCGCCCAGACCGCTGACCGGCAGCGTGACGGACGGCGGCAGCGCGGCCAGCCGGGCCACCTGGTCGTCGCGGAGCTGTCCGGCGGCCCAGTTGGAGACGGCGATCGGGGAGGACTTGCCGGCCCGCGCCTGCACCAGCTCCCGGGTCGGCGTTCCCGCCGACCCAGCAGGCCCGGTCACCGAGGGCGGCCAGCCGGTCCAGCACCTCGACCGGCTGCGGACCGGCCGCGAGGTCACCGGTGAGGACGATCAGGTCGGCGGCTGCCACGTCCGGCTCGGCCAGGACTGCTTCCAGCGCGGGCAGCACACCGTGGATGTCGGAGAGGACGGCGACGCGATCGGGCATCGTCCCAGCCTGGCGACACCGGCCCGGGAGAACCAAGCGATTCTGCGGCGGGCAGAGCCGGCACCGGCCGGCCCGGCTTGCGCAGCAGACGCATCGGCCCGGCCGGCGCAGCGGAACGGCAGCAGAAGACGGCATCGGCCCGGCTCCGCGCGGTGGCGGGCCGGGCCGGGAAGCCGGTACGGAGGATCAGACCCGCGCGCGGCGGGCCAGGCGCTCCGGGTCGAGGATGATGATGCTCTTGCCGTCCAGCCGCAGCCAGCCGCGCGAGGCGAAGTCGGCCAGCGCCTTGTTGACGGTCTCCCGGGAGGCGCCGACGAGCTGGGCGATCTCCTCCTGGGTGAGGTCGTGCGTCACGCGCAGCACGCCGCCGTCGCGGGTGCCGAACCGGCCGGCCATCTGGAGCAGGTTCTTGGCGACCCGGCCCGGCACGTCGGTGAAGATCAGGTCGGCGAGCGAGTCGTTGGTCCGGCGCAGCCGGCGGGCGAGCACCCGCAGCAGCTGCTCGGCGATCTCGGGCCGGTTGTTCAGCCACGGCCGCAGCGCCTGCTTGCGCAGCCGGACCAGGCGGGTGTCGGTGACCGCCGTGGCCGTCGCCGTACGCGGACCGGGGTCGAAGAGCGACAGCTCACCCACCATGTCCGACGGGCCCATCACGGCGATCAGGTTCTGCCGGCCGTCCGCCGCGCGGCGACCCACCTTGATCTTGCCGGACAGGAGGATGTAGAGACTGTCGCCGGGCTCGCCCTCGTTGAACACGATCTCGCCCTTGCGGACCTCGATCGTCTCCATCTCCTTGGCGAGCGCCTCGGCAGCCTCCGGGTCGACACCCTGGAAGATCCCGCTGCGGGCCAGTACCTCGTCCATCGCGCACCTCCGCCTGCGCGTGCCGTCCGTCGGCCGGGTCCGCCGTCCGCTGATCCCTCGCGCGCCGCCAGTCTAGGCGCACATGAGCAGGAATCAGAGGTGCACCCCTGGAATCTTGATCGTTGGGCGTAACCCACCCGACCTGGGAAGCGGCTAAGATCCCGCCCCCGGCCCGGGTCGGCGCCACCCGTTCCCACCTGTGATCGTAGGGTGACCGGCGTGCTGTGTGAGCCGTTCCTGACCAGCCGGTCCGAATCCGGCTGGGACATCCCGCTGCTGGCCTGGCGGGCCGAGGCGCCGCTGCTCGCGGTCGGCTCCGCGCCGCTGGGCGGGGGGATCGGCGTCCGCCGGTGGGTGCTGAACGCGACCGTCCCCATGTCGTACGACCGGGACGACCCCGCCGCGCACCTGGCCGAGCTGGCGCACGGCCTCGACCTGGACGGGCCCGGGGTCGGGCTGCTGACCGGCGTGGACGTGAGCGAGGTGGTCCGCCGCACCGACTGTGGTGTCCGGGTCTGGGCGACTGTCGGCCTGGGCACGCCGGTCTGGGCCGCCGCCGAGCCGGCCGCCGCCGCACCCGACCGGGCCGCCGCCGCACCCGGGCCGGCGCCGTCGGCCGCGAGCGAGCCGGCCCGGCCCGCGCAGCACGTCGGCACCGTCAACATCGTCGTGTACGTCCCGGCGCGGCTCGGCGACGCCGCCCTGGTCAACTCCGTGGCCACTGCCACCGAGGCGAAGGCTCAGGCGATCTGGGAACTCGGACTGCCCGCCACCGGCACCCCCACCGACGCGGTGACAGTGCTCTGCCCTGCTGACGGCGATCCGGCCCCGTACGGCGGTCCCCGGTCGGCCTGGGGCGCACCGCTGGCCCGGGCCGTGCACGCCGCCGTCCGCTCCGGCGGCGCCGGGACCGTTGTGCCCTGGTCCGACCGGCGGGCGGGCTGACGTGGGCCCGGGACATGCGACACGCCGGGTTTTCCGACCGATCGGCCCTCGTCGCGGCGTTCCCGGGACGGTAGCGTCGCCGACGATGTACGCTTCCGCCCGCTCTGTGCCCCGTACCCTCCGCGCCGCCGTCGCCGGACCGCCCGCCGCCGTGCCCGGCCCGCGTCGCGCGGTGCTCGGCCGGCGCCTGGCCGCGTTCGCCGCGCTCGTCGCCGTCCTGTTCGTCGCCGGCTGCGGCGGCGACGCCGGCGGGTCCGGCGGCGACCCCCGGTGGCAGGCGGGACAGGGCGGCGGGTCGACCGGCTCGGCCGGGCCGGAGACGGGTGACCAGCCGGCCGCGCCGGACGCGTCGAAGGAGCCGTCGATCTCGCTCACCGCGACCGGTGACGTGATCATGGGCAATGCGCCGGACCGGCTGCCTCCGAACGGCGGCAAGGGCTTCTTCGACGACGTCAAGTCGGCGCTCAAGGGCGACCTGGTGATGGGCAACCTGGAGGAGCCGCTCACCGACGACACCGGCGCCGGCAAGTGCGGCCCGCAGCCGAAGAACTGCTACCAGTTCCGCGCGCCGCCCGGCTACGCCGCGCACCTGCGCTCGGCCGGGTTCCAGCTGCTCAACCAGGCAAACAACCACGGCTACGACTACGGCCGGCAGGGCTACGAGAACACCCAGTCGGCGCTGGAGGCGCACGGGCTCAAGCACACCGGCGCGCCGGGCGAGATCACCGTGGTGGACGTCAAGGGCATCAAGGTCGCCGTGGTGGGCTTCTCGTCGTACCCCTGGTCCAACAGCCTGGTCGACCTGAACGCCGCCAAGCAGGTGGTCGAGATGGCCAAGGAGCAGGCCCAGATCGTGGTGGTGCAGGTGCACATGGGCGCCGAGGGATCGGACAAGACCCGGGTCAAGCCGGGCACCGAGATGTTCTTCGGCGAGAACCGCGGCGACCCGATCCGCTTCTCCCGCACCGTCATCGACGCGGGCGCCGACCTGGTCATCGGGCACGGCCCGCACGTGCTGCGCGGGATGGAGTTCTACAAGGGGCGGCTGATCGCGTACAGCCTCGGCAACTTCGCCGGTGGCGGGAAGTCGCTGAACAGCTCGGGCCGGCTCGGCTGGGGCGGCGTGCTCAAGGTGTCGCTCACCGCCGAGGGGACGTTCGCCGGCGGCACGTTCACCTCCACCGTGATGAACGGCGTGGGCCGTCCGTCTGTGGACCGGCAGAACCGCGGCCTCGGACTGGTCCGTGACCTGAACCGGTCCGACTTCCCGGACACCGGCGCGAAGCTCGACGGGACCGGCAAGATCACCGCACCGGCGGGTGGCTGAGCGCACCCCGGCCGCGCCGAGCCGCCGGAGCGTCGGCCCCGCGACGTAGGCTGGCCGACGTGACCACGCGTTCCCCCGAGACCGACCTCGGTCGTACGCGCCGCGCCCGGCGCATCGGCCGGGTGCTGACCGAGACGCACCCCGACGCGCACTGTGAGCTCGACCACGCCAACGCGCTGGAGCTGGCGGTGGCGACGATCCTGTCCGCCCAGTGCACCGACAAGAAGGTCAACGAGGTCACGCCGAAGCTGTTCGCCCGCTACCGCTCCGCAGCCGACTACGCGGCGGCGGACCGCGCCGAGCTGGAGGAGCTGATCCGGCCCACCGGGTTCTACCGCAACAAGACCAGCTCCCTGATCAACCTGGGGCGGGCGCTCTGCGAGCGGTACGACGGCGAGGTGCCCGGGCGGCTCGACGACCTGGTGACCCTGCCGGGGATCGGCCGCAAGACCGCCAACGTCATCCTCGGCAACGCCTTCGGCGTCCCCGGCATCACCGTCGACACCCACTTCCAGCGGCTGGTGCAGCGGTGGCAGCTCACCACCGAGACCGACCCGGTGAAGATCGAGCACGCGATCGGCGCGCTCTACCCGAAGCGTGACTGGACGATGCTGTCGCACCGGGTGATCTTCCACGGCCGCCGGGTCTGCCACGCGCGCAAGCCCGCCTGCGGCGCGTGCACGCTGGCGAAGCTGTGTCCCGCGTACGGCACCGGGCCGACCGAGCCGGCCGCCGCGGCCAAGTTGCTGAAGGGCCCCCGGGCCCGTGACCTGGCGGTCGCAGTCGGCCTCGATCCCGACCTGGTGCCGCAGCAGGCGGCAGCGGCGGACGTGCCGTGATGCGCCGGTTCGCCTACCTTCTCGTCCCCCTGCTGCTGGCGGCAGCGGGCTGCACCGCCACGGCCGACGAGCCGGCACGTCCGGCGCCGGCGACCCGGGCCGAGCGCCCCTCGCCGTTCGCCGACTGCGCCCCGCTGACCGTCGCGCCCGCCGCGGCATCCCCGACTCCCGCCGGGAAGGCCGGGGACCAACTCCCCGACCTGACGCTGAACTGCTTCACCGGCGGGGCGCCGGTGAACCTGCGCGACGTCAAGGGCCCAGCCGTGATCAACGTATGGGCCTCCTGGTGCCCGCCGTGCCGCAAGGAGCTGCCCGCGTTCCAGCGGCTCAGCGAGCGGGCCGACGGCCGGTTCCAGGTGATCGGCGTGAACAGCCGGGACAGCCGCGGCGGCGCGCAGTCCATCGGCGAGGACTACGGCGTCGACTTCCCGATGCTGCTCGACCAGGGCGACGCGTTCCAGCGCGCGCTGGAACGCAACGCGTTCCCGCTCACCGTGCTGGTCGACGCCGACGGCCGGATCCGGCACACCGACGCGACCGGCGCGCTCGACGACGCCCGCCTCGCCGCGCTGCTCGAACGTCACCTCGGGGTGCGGGTATGACCCGACGGCCGCCGCTGTGGTTCGACCCGCTGCTGGGCCGGCTCGGCACCGCGCGGGCGGAGGACTTCACCCGCATCGTCACGCCGGAGAGCGGCGGCCGGGAGAGCGCCGTGCTGGTGCTGCTCGGCGAGGAGCCCGGTGCCGGGCCGGACGTGCTCGTCCTCCAGCGCGCCGCGACGCTGCGCAACCACGCCGGGCAGCCGGCCTTCCCGGGCGGCGCGGCCGACCCGGAGGACGCGGACGCCCGCGCCACCGCGCTGCGCGAGGCGAACGAGGAGGTCGGCCTCGACCCGGGCAGCGTCACAGTGCTGGCCGAGCTGCCCCGGCTCTGGATCCCGGTCAGCGACTTCGTGGTCACCCCGGTGCTCGCCTGGTGGCACGACCCGCACCCGGTGCACCCGCGCGAGCCGGCCGAGGTGGCTCACGTGGCCCGGCTTCCCGTCACCGAACTGGTCGACCCGGACAACCGCATGCGGGTACGCCACCCGAGCGGCTGGATCGGTCCCGCCTTCTCCGCGCGCGGCATGCTCGTCTGGGGCTTCACGGCGGGTGTGATCGACCGGCTGCTGGAGATGGGCGGCTGGTCCCGCCCCTGGCCGCACTCGCGCGTGGTGGACCTCCCGCCTGTCGACGCCACGCCCGCTCCGTCGGCGGGCACCGAGGCGGCCGACGAGAGCCCGGTGCGGTGATCACCCGTACGCATCCTCGGGTCACGTTCCGCGAGCGCTGAGCCGAGCACGGGCCCCGTGCCCGTACCCTTGGGGCGTGTCCGCCGTGGATCTCGTCCTTCTTCTGCTCATGCTCGTGTTCGCGATCAGCGGATACCGTCAGGGCTTCGTCATCGGGGCCCTGTCGTTCTCCGGCTTCTTCCTCGGAGCGCTGCTCGGCCTCCAGGTCGGGCCGCTGATCGCCCAGCAGTTCACGGCGAGCGGCACACGCGTGCTGATCTCCCTGGTGGCGATCTTCGGGCTCGCGGTGCTGGGGCAGGCGCTGGCCGGCTGGCTCGGCTCGAACCTGCGGGCCGCCATCACCGGCCCGGCCGGCCGGAAGATCGACGACGTCGGCGGCGCGTTCATCTCGGTCATCGCGGTCATGCTCGTGGCGTGGCTGGTCGCCGTGCCGCTCGGCTCCTCCTCGGTCCCGTGGCTGGCGTCCTCGGTCCGCAACAGCGCGCTGCTCACCGTCGTCGACCAGGTGCTGCCGGACAAGGCGCAGGACCTGTCCACCGCGCTGCGCGACACGGTCGACACCAACGGCTTCCCGGACGTGTTCGGCGACCTCGCGCCGACCCGGGCCCGGCAGGTCGCACCGCCCGACCCGGCGCTGGCCAACTCCCAGGTGGTGCAGAACAGCAGGCGGTCGGTGGTGAAGGTGCTCGGCTCCGCGCCGAGCTGCTCGCGCCGCATCGAGGGCTCCGGTTTCGTGTACGCCGACGACCGGGTGATGACGAACGCGCACGTGGTGGCCGGCACCCGCTCGGTCGCTGTGGAGTTGCGCGGCGAGCGGTACGACGGCGAGGTCGTCGTCTACGACCCGGACCGGGATCTGGCGGTGCTCTACGTACCCGGGCTGCCCGGGCCGTCGCTGCGCTTCGCCGCCGGACCGGCCGCCACCGGCGCCGACGCGATCGTGCTCGGCTTCCCGCTCGACGGCCCGTACGACGCCCGCCCGGCCCGGATCCGCGACGTCGACCGGATCACCGGCCCGGACATCTACTCGGCCGGTGACGTCAACCGGGAGATCTACACCATCCGGGCGCTGGTACGCAGCGGCAACTCCGGTGGCCCGCTGGTCTCCTCGAACGGTCTGGTGCTCGGCGTGATCTTCGCGGCGGCGGCGGACGACCCGAACACCGGCTTCGCGGTGACCGCCGCCGAGGCGCGACCGGTGGCGCTGGCGGGCGCGGAGCGTACCCGGGGAGTGGCGACCGGCGACTGCACCTGAGCCGGCCGGCGGCGCTCAGCCGCCCGCCGGCGCTCCCGCCGGTGTCGCCTCGTCCCCCGAGCGGGACAGCGGCAGATGGGCGCGACCCCAGGTGAGCGTGCGGTCGAGGACCGCCCGGGCCATGATCGCCACGCAGACGCCGCCGTTGAGGAACGAGGCGACCACGTCGCTGGGGTGGTGCATGCCCCGGTACATCCGGGTGAGCGCCACGCCGATCGGCACCAGCACCAGCAGCGTCCACCAGCCGACCTTGGTCGGGGTGCTGCGCGCCCGCAGCGCCAGCAGCACCGCGAGGCCGACGTAGAGCGCCGTCGCCGCCGAGGTGTGCCCGGACGGGAAGCTGGACGTGGGCGGCGAGGCGTCCATGTGCGCCACGGCCGGGCGGTTCCGGTCGATGACCATCGTGGTGAACAGGAAGATCAGCGCCTGCGCGGTCACCGCCGCGCACAGGAACAGCGGCTCCCGCCAGCGGTGCAGCACCAGCCGCAGCACCAACGCCGCCAGCACGGTGACCACGACGATCATCTGGGTGCTGGCGAGCGTGCTGAACACCAGCGAGACGTCGTTCCACCCCGGCGTCCGGTCGCCGGCCAGCTCCCGGTTGACCGTGTCCTCCACGGTGAACGGCCAGGTGTGCGCCAGTACCCGGGTCACCAGCAGGCCCAGGCCCACCATCAGCGCGAAGAGCAGGGTCAGCGGCAGCAGGACACGCCGGGTGACTCGGATCACGACATCGGACATGGGGTCGCCTGTACCCCGATGCGGGCCCGGCTACGCCCGGCCGCCCTCCGGCCGCTGGTCGGCCAGCTCCGGCTCGACCCCCTCGCGCAGCGGACGCGTGGACGGCCGTCCCGACCCGCTACGCCAGGTGGCGAACGCCGCCGCTGTCGCGGCCACCACTGCGGTCCCGAGCACCCAGCCGCCCACCACGTCGCTGGTCCAGTGCACGCCGAGCGCGATCCGGCTGATCCCGGTCACCACCGTGACCAGCAGGGCGGCGGTCCACAGCGCGATCCGGCCCGGGCGGCTGTCCCGCACGAACGGCAGGAACACCAGCAGCAGCACACCCGCGGCGAGCGTGGCGTTGAGCGCGTGGCCGGACGGGAAGGAGTAGCCGGCGGCCCGGGCCACCGGGTCGAGCAGATCCGGCCGGTCCCGGCCGACGAGCAGCTTGAGCAGCGCGCCGAGCAGCCCGCCGGCGACCATGGTGACCACCACCCAGACCGCGAGCCGGGGCGCGCCGCGCCGGACCAGCCAGACCACCACCACGACCGCTGCCACCCGCAGCGGGCCGGGCCCGAACACGTGCGTCCAGACCGTCATCACCGCGACCCAGGCGGGATGGTCCTGCGCGTACCCGTGGAACGCGTCGGTGATCGAGGCGTCCAGCCGCAGCAGGGGCGGCCAGGCGCCGAGCACCAGCAGGGCGATCAGGGCGAACGGCACCAGCACCAGGAACGCCGCGACCACCGTCAGGGTGAGCCGTAGCCCCAGCGAGTGATCGCGGTCGAGGCGGCGGTGCCGCCACGACCGGTGCGTGACCGTGGCCCCGGTGGTGTCCATGGGCATTCCCCTACCCACCGGAGGGCAGGGTCAGACCGGTTCAGCGCCGGGTCTGCCGGAACCGGCGAACCATCAGCGCGGTGCCGGTGACGAGGGCGACGAACAGGGCCAGGCCGGTCCAGAGCCGCTCCGGGGCGGAGACGTCCGTCTGTCCGGCCGGCCGGGCGGTCCAGCCCTCCGCCGTACGCCCGAGCGGGTCGCCGCCGCGGCCCGCCGCCGCGGCCCGGGTGTCCGGTCCGTCGCCGGGTGCCGGCCCGAAGCCCACCACGCCGGGGGAGGCGTTGTCGTCGAGCGGGTTGTGGACCACCGACGGCACGTCACCGGTGAGCGCGGCCACCGGGTCGACCAGGCCGTAGCCGAACCGGTCGTCCCGCCCGGTCGGGCCCAGATCCCGGGCGGTGCTGATCAGCCGGTTGACCACGTCCCCGGCCGACATCTTCGGATAGCGCGAGCGGACCAGGGCCGCCGTCGCGGCGACGAGCGGCGCGGCGAAGCTCGTCCCCTGCACCCGCCAGTAGCCCTCCGGACGAGCGCCGTAGAGCCCGGTGGCCGGAGCGCTGAGCACCGTCTCGTGCCCCGTGATCGAGCCGGACCAGAGGTTCTCGCTGGTCCGCTCCAGCCCGGTGACCGCGAGCACGCCCGGTTCCCGGGCCGGGTACCAGACGTCCGTGGTCGTCGAGGTGGCCAGGTTGCCGGTGCAGGCGACCACCACCACGTCCCGGGCGAACGCGTAGTCGAGCGCCGCGGCCAGGGCCGGGTTGTCGCTGCTGCCGCCGAGCGACAGGTTGACCACCTGGGCGCCGTTGTCGACCGCCCAGCGCACCGCCTTGGCGATGATCAGCGCGTCGTCGTAGCGGTTCTCGGCGTCGAGCACCCGGACCGGGAGGATCTTGGCGTCCGGCGCGAGCCCCACCACGCCCCGGTCGTCGTCGGCCCGCCCGGCGATCAGCCCCGCCACCGTGGTGCCGTGCCCCACCGGGTCCGGGCCGGCCGAGCCGTCCGGCGTCACCAGATCCAGGCCGGGCAGCACCTGACCGGCCAGGTCGGGGTGGGAGCCGTCCACACCGGAGTCGATCACCGCGACCACCACGCCGCGCCCGGTCGACGTGCGCCACGCCGTCTTCGCCCGCAGCTCCTCCAGCTGCCACTGCTCGTCGCGTACCTGGTCGGTGCGCAGCGGACGGTCGGGGGCCGACCAGGGCCGTGCCACGGCGGCCGAGGCGGCGGGCGCGGCGTGTGCCGGCGGTGCCAGCGGACCGGCCACGGTGACCAGTGCCGAGGCGGCGGCGAGCAGCGCGCGTCCGGCGAGACGCCGGGGCGGCCCACCGGGCAGTCCCTGCCGATCCCCTGTCACATTCCCCAGCCGTTCGGTCGCGTCAGACACATGCTGCACGGAGATTACCGGTTGCCCCGGCCGTCACGGGGCAACTCGGCCAGCCTGATCACCCGGGCGGGAGATACGCCAACTGCACCAGGCGCACCCCCTCCCGGCGGGTGACCAGACGCGCCCGCCCCGGCGGCAGCGGCCCGGCCTTCACCTGGCCGACGAGCGCGCCCTCCTCCGGACCGCCCGACATCACCAGCCCGGCCGTGGACAGCTCGCGCAACCGCTGCACGATCGGCTCGTACGCGGTCCGCCCGGCGCCGCCGGTCCGCCGCGCCAGCACCAGGTGCAGCCCGACGTCCCGCGCGTGCGGCAGGTGGTCCTCCAGCGCCCGCAACGGGTTCGTCGGCCCGCCCGCCACCAGGTCGTAGTCGTCCACGAGCACGAACAGCTCCGGTCCCGTCCACCACGACCGGCTGCGCAACTGCGCCGGTGTCACCTCCGGCCCCGGCTGCCGCCCCTGGAGATAACCGGCGGCCGACTCGATCAGCTCGGCGGTGTGCGGCGCGGCGGTGCCGTAACCGATCAGGTGCGGCGTCTCGATCACGCCCATCAGGCTGCGCCGGTAGTCCACGAGCATCACCCGGGCCTGCTCCGGCGTGAACCGGTTGACGATCGAGGTGGCGAGCGCCCGCAGGAACGACGACTTGCCGCACTCGGCGTCGCCGAAGACCAGGAAGTTCGGCTCGGTGGCGAAGTCCAGCACCACCTGGGACAGGTCGGCCTCGGCCACGCCGATCGGGAACGCCGGCCCGCTCGTCGTGCTGTGGTCCAGTTCGGCGTACGGCAGCACCGGCGGGAGCAGCCGCACCCGGGGCGCCGGCGGACCGCTCCACGCGCCGGCGACCGCCTTGACCAGGTCGGCGGTCTCCGCGCCCAGCGCCTCGACGCGCGGTTCGGCGGTGAGGAAGTGCAGGCCGCCCGCGGTGATGCCGCGACCCGGCCGCTCCTCCGGCACGGTGGCCGCCAGCGCGCGCTTGACCACCACCGAGTCGGCCGGGTCGCCGAGACGCAACTCCAGCCGGGAGCCGAACAGGTCGCGGATCGCCGGGCGGAAGTCCGACCAGCGCAGCGCGCTCGCCACCACGTGCACCCCGTACGCCAGGCCCCGGGTGGCGAGCTCGGTGACCAGGGGTTCCAGGTCCTCGTACTCGCCGCGCAGCGTGTTCCAGCCGTCCACCACCAGGAAGACGTCCCCGAACGGGTCGGGCGCGCCCGCCGCCCGCCGCCGTCGCCACGCGGCCATCGACTCCACACCGGCCTCGGCGAAACGCCGCTCCCGCTCGGCCAGCAGCCCGGCGACCTCGCCGACGGTACGGCGCACGGCGGTGCCGTCGGTCCGCCCGCTGACCCCGCCCACGTGCGGCAGGTCGCGCAGCGTGCCGAGCGTCCCGCTGCCGAAGTCGAGGCAGTAGACCTGCACCTCGGCCGGGGTGTGGGTGAGCGCGAGCGCGCAGACCAGGGTGCGCAGCAGACTGGACCGGCCACTGCGGGTGGTGCCCACCACCGCGACGTGCCCGGCCGCACCGTCCAGCGCCAGCCAGAGCAGGTCGCGCCGCTGCTCGAACGGCTTGTCCACCACCGCCACCGGCACCTGCAGCGCCCCGTGCAGCTCCGGATTCGCCACCGTGAGCCCGCGTACCGGGTCTGCGCCGACCGGGCCGAGCAGCTCGTCCAGGGCGGGCGAGGCGTCCAGCGGCGGCAGCCACACCTGGTGCGCGGGCGGGCCCTGCCCGGCCAGCCGGTCCACGAGCAGGTCCAGCAGCGTCTCGCCGCTGTCGTCCTCGGCGGGCGGAGCGACGGGCGCGGGCGGCTCGGGCACCGGGACCAGGTGGGTGGAGAACGCGAGCACCCGTGCCTCACCGGCGCCGGACGCGCCCGCCGCCCCGCCGCGCCGGCGGACCGCCCCGGAGACGTACGCGGCCTTGAACCGGACCAGCGGATCGGTGCCCGAGCGCAGGTAACCGTGCCCCGGGCTGCGCGGCAGCTCGTGCGCGTCCGGCACGCCCAGCACCGTCCGGGACTCCAGCGCCGAGAACGTCCGCAACCCGATCCGGTACGACAGGTGCGTGTCCAGCCCGCGCAGCCGCCCCTCCTCCAGCCGCTGGCTCGCCAGCAGCAGGTGCACACCGAGCGACCGGCCCAGCCGCCCGATCTGCACGAACAGGTCGATGAAGTCGGGCTTGGCGGACAGCAGCTCGGAGAACTCGTCGCAGATCAGCAGCAGCGACGGCAGCGGGGCCAGCGGCGAACCGGCCGCCCGGGCCCGCTCGTAGTCGCGCACGCTCGCGAAGTTGCCGGCCCGGCGCAGCAACTCCTGCCGGCGCATCAGCTCCCCGTTTATCGCGTCCACCATCCGGTCCACAAGCGGCAGCGCGTCGGCCAGGTTGGTGATCACGGCGGCGGTGTGCGGCAGTCGCTCGAACGACGCGAACGTGGCGCCGCCCTTGAAGTCGACGAGCACGAAGTTGAGCTGCTCCGAGCTGTGCGTGGCGGCCAGCCCCAGCACCAGCGTGCGCAGCAGCTCCGACTTGCCCGACCCGGTCGCGCCGATCAGCAGGCCGTGCGGGCCCATGCCGTCCTGCGCCGACTCCTTCAGGTCGAGGTCGATGGCCCCGCCGTCGGCGCCCACCCCGATCGGTACCCGCAGCCGGTCCCGCGCGGCCCGGGGCGCCCAGCCCTGCTCGGCGGTGAAGCTCTCCGGGTCGCCCAGACCCAGCAGCTCGGGCAGGCCCAGCTCGGCACCGGGCGGCGCGTCGGGTCCGCGTACCGTGCCGGCGAGCCGCAGCGGCGCGAGCCGCCGGGCGACCGCCTCCGCGTCGGCGGACGCCAGCGCGTCGGCGGCGCCCACCTCGGCGTGCCCCTCCGCGGAGTGTGAGTGCAACCGGCCGTCGACCAGGTCGAGCAGGAGCGCGTACCGGTCGAGCAGCCGGGGCGGCGGAGTGTCCAGGTCGAGCACGGTGACCGCGTCGATGCCGCCGTCGCCGGCCAGGTCGGTCGCGCCGGTCAGGTCGCCGCCGTCGAGCACCACCACGACGTGCGGACCGTCGGTCGCGGTGCCGTGCGGGCTGAACCGGGACCGGGCGCCGAGTACGTCGTCGAGCAGCCGTTCCAGGTCGGCGGCGGCGCTGGTGACCAGCCGCACCGGGCCCAGCGCGTCGGTGCGCGCCGGATGGTGGGCGTGCGGCAGCCACTTCACCCACTCCCAGGCGCTGCGGCGTTCCGGCCCGGCGCAGACCGCGATCAGCAGCTCGTCCGGCGCGTGGAAGACGGCGAGCTGGGTGAGTACCGCCCGGGCCAGCGCCTGCGCGGCGGGCGAGCCGGCGCCGCGTACCGGGCCGGCCGGGCCGCGCACGAAGACCCGGGCGAAACTGCGCAGCGACAGCGCCACCGGCAGGTCCGGCACCACCGAGTACGCGTCCAGGAAGCGCCGCAGCGCCCCGGCCGTCATCGGCTCCAACTCCTCCAGCGGGCGGGTGACCGGCGGGACCAGCGGGGTGGCGAGCGTCTGCGGGCCCACACCGACCCGGACCACGGCGAAGTCCGGGTCGCCCGGCCGGCGCTCCCAGACCCGGTGACTGTCGACAGTCGACCAGAGCCGCCCCGGCTCGGGATGGCGGTAGGACAGCCCGGCCCGCTGGGCGCCGGCGGTCTCCCGCACCCGCCGCCGGAGCGTGGCGAGGTGACGCAGGTACTCCCGGCGGGCGGCCATCAGCTCGGACTTCTTCGGCCCGGCGCTGCCCCAGGTGGTGACCAGCATCGCCAGCGAGGAGAGGCCGAACATGCCGCCCACCACGTACGAGTAGGCACCGCCGCCGCGGCCGAACATCATCGCCATGGCCACCGTCCCGCCGAGCATCGGCAGCACCATCAGCGCCTGCTGCCAGCGCCCACCGGCGGCGGCGGGGATCTCCGGCGGCGCCTCGACGGGCAGCTCACCGACCGGGATCTCCGGTGCCGGGCGGCGAGGCGGCCGCTTGATGACGACAGTGGACACTCACCCTCCCCCGGAAGTGGCTCTGGGTAACCCGAGCCTGGCTCATCGTAGGTAAAGTCCTCTCGTCCGTCAGCCCACTCCCTCCGCCCGATATGGAGATGCCTCGATGACAAGCGGGCTCGCCCGGGTCACGATCAGCGCGCCCAGGCGGCGGGTCGACGTGGCCCTCCCGGAGCAGGTGCCCCTGGCCGAGCTGCTGCCCGAGGTGCTCCGGCACGCCGGGGAGGGGCTGGCCGACGACGGGGAGCGGCACGGCGGGTGGGTGCTGCGCCGGACCGACGGGGCGGTGCTCGCCACCGCCCAGGCGCTGCTGCCGCAAGGAGTGCGCGACGGCGAGGTGCTGCACCTGGTGCCGGCCCGCGCGCAGTGGCCCGAGCTGGAGTACGACGACGTGGTCGAGGCGATCGTGGACGGCGCCCGGCGCCGGGGCGCCGCCTGGTCCGGCCGGGCCACCCGGGTCGCGGCGCTCGCCGGTGCCGCCGTACCCCTGGCCGTCGGCCTGGTCGCCGTGGTCGCGGCCGGTCCGGGCGCGCGCGGCTGGCCGGTCGCCGCTGCGGTCGCCCTGATCCTGGTGCTCACCGCCACCGCGGCGTCCCGGGCGTACGGCGACGGCCCGGTCGGCGCCACGCTCGGCGGGTACGCGCTGCCCTGGGCCGCGGTGGCCGGTGCGCTCGCTGTCGCCTCCGGCGATCCGGTCGGCCCGATCCCCGGCCTGCGCTGGGTGGGCGCGCCGGAACTGCTGGTCGGCTCGGTGGCGCTGCTGCTGGTGGCGGTGCTCGGCCTGCTCGGCGTGGCCAGCCGGTCCCGCGTCTTCGTGGCCGGGGTGACAGTCGGCCTGGCGGGCGTGGCGGCAGCGCTCGGCGGGCTGCTGCTCGACCCGGACGGCACCGCCGCCGTCCTGCTCGCCGTGCTGGTGTTCGCGCTCGGCGGGCTGCCGCTGCTGGCGATCCGGGTCGGCAAGCTACCGCTGCCGCCGCTCACCCTGCCCAGCCCGGCCGGCACCCGCGACCTGCCGGACCGGGGCCGGGTGCACGCGGCGGTGGCCCGCGCCGAGGAGGTGCTCACCGGGATGCTGCTCGGCCACGCGGTGCTCGCCGTCGGTGCGGTCGCGGTGCTCGTCTCCGTCGGCCGGACCGCCGGGCTGCTGCTCGCCGCCGTCGCCTGCGGGGTGCTGCTGCTGCGCTCCCGCCTGTTCGTGGCGGTACGGCACCGGGTGCCCGCGATCGTCGCCGGGCTGACCGGGTTCGCAGTGCTCGGCGTGGTGCTGGCCGACCGGGCCGGTCCGGGTGCCCGGCTCGCGCTGACGGTGGGCGGGCTGGCCCTGGCCCTGACGGCGGTCACCGCCGGCGCCACGTACGCCAGGCGGCCCGTCTCCCCGTACCTCGGCCGGCTGGCCGACCTGACCGACACCGCGCTCGTGGTCGCTGTGGTGCCGGTGGCCTGCGCGGTGCTCGGCCTCTACGACCGGGCCCGCGACCTGCTCGCCTGAACACGCGGAGGCCCGGGTCGCGACGCGCGACCCGGGCCCCCGGCAAGCATGATCGTCAGTGCAGCGTCTCGCCGCGCTCCTCGGCCTCCTTGGCGCGCCGGTACGACGCGGCGATCTCCGCCTCGGCCTCGACCCGGCCCACCCAGGTCGCGCCCTCGACCGACTTGCCCGGCTCCAGGTCCTTGTAGACCTCGAAGAAGTGCTGGATCTCCAGCCGGTCGAACTCGCCCAGGTGGTGGATGTCGCGCAGGTGCTCCTGACGCGGGTCCTCGTAGGGCACGCAGAGGACCTTGTCGTCGCCGCCCTTCTCGTCCGTCATCCGGAACATGCCGATGGTGCGGCAGCGGATCAGGCAGCCCGGGAACGTCGGCTCCGGCACCAGCACCAGCGCGTCCAGCGGGTCGCCGTCCTCGCCCAGGGTGCCCTCGATGAACCCGTAGTCGGCCGGGTACTGCGTGGAGGTGAAGAGGGTGCGGTCCAGCCGGATGCGGCCGGTCGCGTGGTCTACCTCGTACTTGTTCCGGTGACCCTTGGGGATCTCAACCGTGACGTCGAAATCCATCTTCCACGCTCCCTCGTTTGCCCACGCTGGCTAACGGAACCAGCGGCTCACCCCCGGCGCGGGGTGAACGCCCCCCGTCGGCTCCGGCCGCCGCATAGTGTTCGGACCGAAGTAGTGTCGCCCAAGGCGATTTCGAGCGGGGAGGAGGGGGCCGTGGGGAGGGAAGATTCACACTACCGCCCCGAGAGGGTTGACGAGCGCGGGTCCGCCGGTTCCGGTTCCGGCGGGGCCACCGGACGGGTGTCCGTGCCGGGTGCCAACGTCCCTCATCGTCCGGCTCCGGCCGCCGGCTCCGCCCGCGTCGGCCCCCCGCACCACGGCTCCGGCCCGCCGCACCACGGTCACGGCCCGGCGAGCGGCACGGCCCGCGTCGGCCCGCCGCACGATCCCACGGCCGCGCTGAACCGGCCCGGCGCGCCGGACTCGATCCCGGTGAGCCCGCCGGTCCCGCCGGCCGGCGCCGCGCCGCCCGTACCCTCCGGGCCGCCCCCGGGCCGGCCG
>NZ_JBMVFV010000024.1:0-69474 GCF_049538395.1 Micromonospora sp. AB353
GCCGACGTGATCCGCAACTACGAGATCAACTGCCTGGTCTCCGACCTGGAGCTGCCGGGCCGTCGTCCGTCAGCGGATGTGGTGGCGGCGCGGTCGCCGGCCGCCCCAGAGGGGCGCGGTCAGCCGGCGTCCGGGCGCAGGTACGGGGTGAGCAGCTCGCGGCCGAGGCCGGTGGCGGACGGAAGGTCGAGACCGTTCTCGATCATCCGGCTCAGGGCGTAGACGACCGACTGGACGAGCTCCGCCATCCGGTCCGGGTCGCTCGCCCCGTGCTCGGTGAGTGCGGCGCGCAACGGCGCCTCGAGGCTGTCGTGCAACAGCCGGCTGGAGGTCGCCAGCACCTCGCTGTCGCCCGCCGACGCCAGTGCCCGGGCCAGCGCGTGGTCGCCTCGGGCAACCAGTTGCAGGTTGGCCTCGACGTACGCCAGGATCCTCGCCCCCGGCGTGCGGGCCTCGGCCATCCGCTTCTCGACGAAGGCCGACCACCGGGGGAACGTGTCGGCGACCAGCACGTCGAACATGTCGGTGCGGGACTTGAAGTACGAGTACGCGCTGGACCGGGCCAGCCCGGCGTGCCGGGCCACGTCGGCCAGGCTGGGGATCTGCTCCGGATGCTCGGAGAGCAGGGCGCGGGCGGCGTCGAGCAACGCCGCCCGCTGCGCGGCCCGGTGTTCCGCGACGGTCGAGGCTTGGATCTTCGGCACCGCGACCTCCCCGTGTCTCCCGCCGCCGCGTCCGGTCCGCGTCGCTGCCTGCTCGTCGCGGTCAGCTGCTCGTGGCGAGCTTGCCGTCGATCATCTCGTAGATGGTGTCACAGTATTGCAGCACGTCGTGATCGTGAGTGACCATCACGACGGCCACCGAGCGCTCCCGCGCCTCCTGGGCGAGCAGCTGCACGATGTCGTGACTGCGGGCCCGGTCCAGCGCCGCCGTCGGCTCGTCCACCAGCAGCACCGACGGCTCGGTCATGAGCGCCCGGGCGATGCCGACGCGCTGGCGCTCGCCGCCGGAGAGCTGGTGCGGCCGCCGGTCGGCCTTACCGGCCAGGCCGACGTGCGCGAGCATCTCCAGCGGGTCACGACCGGTCCGCTCCCGTCGCCCGCCCAGCCGCAGTGGCAGGCGCAGCTGGTCGGCGGCGGTCAGCGCGGGCAGCAGGTTGCCCGACTGGAACACGAACCCCACGTGCCGGCGGCGCAGCTCGGTGCGCGCCCGGCGACTGGGCACGGTCATGTCGTGCCCGGCCACGGTGACGGTGCCCTCGTCGGGGCGGGCCAGCCCGCCGGCCACGGCGAGCAGGCTGGACTTGCCCGCGCCGGACGGCCCGACGATCGCGGCCAGCTCACCGGGCGCGACGGTCAGGTCCACGTCGTCGAGAGCGTGCACGGTCTCCGCGCCGTCGCCGTGGCGCAGGTGGACGCCGCGCATGACCAGGCCGAGGCCGGCCGGGGCGGTGCCCGTCGTCGAGGCGGACGCTGTGGGCCGGGTGCTCATCGGTTGCCTCCCAGGGCGGTCGCCGGGTCGATGGAGGTGAGGCGGACGACGGCGGCTGCCGCGCCGACCAGGCCGAGCACGAGCAGGCCGGCCGCGGCGGCGGCGATGCTCTGCGGGTGCAGCGCGAACGGGACGTTGCCGCCGGAGAGCAGCGCGCCGAGGCCGAGGCCGATCCCCATGCCGACGGCGATGGCGACTGCGAGCAGGATCAGTGCCTGGGTGAGGGCGTCGCGCAGCACCCAGCGGGTCGAGGCGCCCAGTGCCCGCAGCACGGCGACCTCCTGCTTGCGCTGGATCGCCCAGACCGCGAAGAACGCGCCGGCCACGAGCGCCGAGATCGCGTAGAGGAAGCCCTGGATCAGCTGGAGCGTGGTGGTCTCGGCGGTGTAGCCGGGCGAGGCGCCGTACGACTCGTCGAGCGTCAGGCTCTCCGTGCCCGCCGCCTCGTCACCGGCGGCCAGGTCCACCGAGGCGCCGTCGGCCGCGCGGACCGCGACGGCGGTGATCTCCTGCGCCGCCTGGGCCGGCACCTGCGTACCGGCCGGGGTGCCGGACTTGACCGCCTGCCACGTCGCCAGCGGCACGTACGCCACGTCGACGTGGCCGAACGTGTCCTGCTGCTCGGTGACGCCGACGACGCGCAGCCGCGTGCCCAGCCGGTCCACCGTCACGGTGTCGCCGACGCGCAGGCCCGCGTCGATGGCGGTGGGGCTCACCACGATCCCGTCCACCGGGCCGAGCCGGTCGCCCTCGCTGACGGCGGGCGACAGGAACGAGCCGGTCTCGACGCCGAACAGCGCCAGGTCGACCTCGGTGCCCCCGTCGGTACGCCCGTTGATGAGCGTGTTGCCGAACGGGCTCGCCTCGGCCACACCCGGCTGGTCGCGCCAGGTGTCCACCGCCGCGGCGTCCACCACGCTGCGCGAGAACGCCGAGTCGTGCTGCACGCCGTGGGCGAAGGCGAACGAGGTGACCGGCAGGTTCTGCAGGCCGGAGACGCCGTCACGGACCAGCCCGACGGACAGGCCGGACAGCATCACCATCAGCACCGAGATCAGCGCGATCACGGCCCCCATCAGGGCGAACCGCAGCCGCGCGAACCCCAGCTCGCGAATGGCCAGGAACATCAGCCGCCACCTCTCAAACTTGTCGACACCATGTCGCCATGTTAGCAACGCGGTGTCGGCAAGATGGTGGTGGTGGTTGTCTACCCGGCCACCGGGCCCGCGGTGGCGCGGCGTGCGCGCCGGCCGAGGGCGGTCACCGCGACGACGATGATCGGCGCGAGCGTGAGGTGGCACGCCGCCAGCGTGATCGTGCTGGTGGCGTCCAGGTCGGCGGGCAGCGTCATGGTGGCGACCGTGAGCACCGCGAGTGCCGGGCCGACGATCAGCGCCGCCCGGACGACCCAGGCGAACCGGGACGCCAGCACGGCGACGGCGGTGAGGCCGAGCGCCAGCGGCAGCGCGCTGAAACCCGCGACGGTCACCGCGTCGACCTCGACCCGCCGGCCGTCGGCGGTGAATAGGAAGCTGCCGCCGGCCGCCCGGCCGATCGCGTACACGATCAGGTTGACGACCACCGCGACGGCGGTGGCGAGCGCGACGACGGCGGTGCGGGGCAGGTCAGCCACGGGAGGTCTCCTCGGCGTGCTCCCGGGTCAGGTACGCCTCGATGCGGGCGAACGCCCCGGTCCAGACCTCGCCGACGAAGAAGTCGCGCAGCTGCGGGGTGGGGAAGCCGCTCTGCACCACCGTCATCAGCGTGCCGCCGTCGCGCGCCTCGAAGGTGACCTCGATGCGCGTGGTCATGGTCGTGCCGTCCGGGCCGGTGCCCGTCGACTCGGTGACCAGCCGGTGCGGGCGGTCGATCTCCAGGAACGTCTGCGTCTCGCGGAACAGCATGTCGGGGGAGGGGCCCCAGACCGCGGTCTGCCTCCCGCCGACCCGCAGGTCGACGTCGATCTCCACGATGCCGGGCTCCTCGTCGAGGATGCCGAACCAGATCTTCTGTTTGCCGGCGTCGGTGTAGGCGTCGAACGCCTCGTCAGGGGTGCCCGGAAGGTGTCGTGTCACTCGCATGTCGAGCGTCATGGTCGCGGTCCTCCGTGGTGAGTGTGAGGTAGGCGTCGAGGCCGTCGAGGCGACGGGCCCAGAGCCGTCGGTAGAAGGCGATCCAGGCCATCGCCGAGTCCAGCGGCGCCTCGCTGAGCCGGCACTGCCGGGACCGGCCGACCTTGCGCGTCACCACGAGGCCCGCGTCCTCCAGCGCGCGGACGTGCTTGCGCATGCCGGTGAGGGTCATCCCGGTGGGCTCGGTGAGCTCGCTGATGGTGGCCGGGCCCGCGCCCAGCCGGATCAGGATGTCGCGCCGGGTCGGGTCGGCCAGGCTGGCGAACACCCGGTCGAGCGTCTCTTGCTGAACCACGAGGTTCACCGTACGACACTGAACCGATCGGTTCAACGTTTTGCCGGGCGTGGCGCACGCGCCCCGGCCCGGCCGCTGGGCGCCAACCATTGCTCAGTGGTCTGACCACCTGGGGGAATTGTGGGTGTGGCGGGGTAGACTGCAGTCGCTCACCCGTTCGGCGCGACCGCCTCGGGCGTTCGGTCCCGCCTGGCTCCGGTGTGCGGCCCTGCACGCCTACACCCGTCTCGGCCTGCGGGAATGTTCCCCGATTCCGGTAACGGAAAGGTCACGAGGTATTCCTGCGGCGCGGTCGCGCTCGGTACGTTCCACGAGGCATGAGGTCAGACCTCGATCCTCATGCCTCTAGCTGACGAGGTGAGCAGACCAGTGCAGGAACCCGCCCCCCGCTACGCCGGATACCGGTCCTTCGACTACCTGGTGCCGCATGTGGACTACAAGGTCTTCGAGCTCGCGCCGCAGATCGGCCGGGTGCCGGAACACGACCTCGGCCTGAGCGACGAGCAGCGAGCCCGGGTCTCCCGGCTGCTGCGTGAGCACATGGCCATCTCGCTCCACGAACACCCGAAGATCCTGCCGGCCGATGTGACGCAGTTGCGCGACTACAACCGGACCGGCCGGAACGCCTTCGGATTCGAGGGCCTGGCCCGCTCCGGCATGACCGCGGTCTTCGACAACTTCATGAACGGCACCGGCTGCGTGACCAGCGAGCACGCCTGGAAGTGGGACGACGTCATCTACGACATCGGCCTACGCTTCGCCGACGTCGCCAAGCAGGACCACGTGGTGGTGGCGACCACGCTCGAACAGATCTTCGAGGCCAAGCGCAACGGGCAGATCGCCCTGGTGGCCGGCCTGGAAGCAGCCACGATGATCGAGAACGAGCTGGACCGGATCGACATCCTCTACGGCTTCGGCGTACGCCAGATGGGCATCGCGTACAGCCAGGCGAACATGCTCGGTTCCGGCCTCTCCGAGGACCGCGACGGCGGGCTGACGCACTTCGGCCGGCGTGCGGTGGACCGGATGAACAAGCTCGGCATCGCCATCGACATCTCGCACTCCGGCGACCAGACGTCGCTGGATGTGATCGAGGCCAGCCGGGTGCCGGTGTTCATCACCCACGCCGGTGCCCGCTCGGTCTGGAACACCCCCCGGATGAAGCCGGACGAGGTGATCCGGGCCTGCGCCGAGCGGGGTGGAGTGATCGGCATCGAGGCCGCTCCACACACCACCCTCTCGGGCGACCACCCGCACCACTCGATCGAGTCGGTGATGGACCACTTCACCTACTGCGTGGAGTTGGTCGGCATCGACCACGTCGCGTTCGGCCCGGACACCAACTTCGGTGACCACGTCGGACTGCACGACAGCTTCACCCAGCACCTGGCGATCGGAAAGGCCCACGGCGTGGTGGACCACCCCCGGGTTCCGTACGTGAGTGGCATGGAGAACCCGGCGGAGTGCTTCAGCAACATCGTCGGGTGGTTGGTCACGCACGGCTACTCCGACGAGGAGATCGCCAAGGTCATCGGCGGCAACATCATCCGGGTTCTTCAGGAGGTTTGGTGAACAAGACAGTCAAGGGTCGGTGGCGGCTCGCTGTCGCGCTCGGCGTGGCGGCCACGCTCGGTGTCTCCGGCTGCGGCCTGAACGAGGAGACGTCCTCCTCCAGCGGTTCGTCGTCGGACTCGGTGCTGCGGATCGGCACCACCACCGACGTGAGCAACTTCAACCCGCTCCAGTCGCTGAGCAAGACCGACTCGTGGATCCTCAACGCGATGTACCCGCACCTGCTGCGGATCGACGAGAACGCGAAGAAGTCGCCGGAGCTGGCCAAGGAGTACCGCTACGAGGACGACGGCAAGACCGCCGTCTTCGTGCTGCGCGACGACTTCAAGTGGACCGACGGCAAGCCCGTGGTCGCCGAGGATGTGAAGTTCTCCGCCGAGTCGATCATGAAGTACAAGCTCGGCAACGTCGCGGCGAAGCTGACCTGGGTCGAGTCGGTCGAGGCGCCGGACGCGACCACTGTGAAGTTCAAGCTCTCCCAGCCGTACGCGCCGTTCGCCGAGGGTGTCGGCTTCTGGATGTCGGTCGTGCCGAAGCACATCTTCGAGCCGGCCGGCGACCTGTCCAAGTTCGCCAACGACTCCAACTGGGTCGGCGCCGGGCCGTTCGTCCTGGACAGCATCACCAAGGGCCAGCGCTACGTCATGAAGCGCAACGAGCACTACCCGCTCGCGCCGGGTGGCAAGGCCGCGGTGAGTCAGGTCGAGTACCGGGTCTACCCGGACGTGAACACCATGATGCTGGCGCTGCGCAACGGTGACATCGACATGATGGGCACCCCGGTGCCGGTCTCGGCGGCGAAGACCTTCGAGAACGACGACAAGATCAAGCTGAAGAAGGTCGGCGCCCTCGGCTTCGCGCACCTGACCTACAACATGAAGAACAAGTACCTCGCCGACCAGGACGTCCGGCAGGCGCTGTCGATGGCGGTCGACACCAAGGCGATCATCTCGGCCGTGCTACAGGGCGACGGCCAGCAGATGGCCGGCCCGATCTCGCCGATCTTCTCCGAGTACGACAACACCGAGCTGCAGCCGTACCCGTTCGACCCGGCGGGCGCGAAGGCCAAGCTGAGCGCGGCCGGCTACAAGGACGCCAACAACGACGGCTTCTTCGACGAGCTGACGTTCGGCGTGGCGTGCGACCAGTCCAACGCCAACATCACCCGGGTCGTGCAGCTGTTCCGGGAGAGCGCGGCCAAGGCCGGCGTGAAGCTGGAGAACGAGTGCGTGGAGCGGAACACCTTCCTCACCCGCACCAAGAACGGCGAGTACGACATCGACGCCTCGCAGTGGGGTGTCTTCGACAACCCGATGGACCAGCTGCGCAGCACCTACCTGTCCAGCAACCCGGGTGGCATCAACTACAACCTGCTCGAGTCGGCGGAGATGGACGCGCTGATCAACGACGCGGCCGGCACCACCGACGCGGAGGCGTTCAAGACCAAGATCAAGAGCGTCGACAAGGTCGTGCACGAGCAGGCGTACCTGACCCCGCTGTACGTGGAGAACTTCCAGTTCGCCTACAACGCCAGCAAGTTCACCGGCTTCGTCCCGTCGCCGTCGGACCTGCTCGGCATGGTCACCGCGTACTCGCTGGCCCAGGTCACTCCGGTCAAGTAACCCACCCAACCTAGAGGGAGAGGAGGGGTCCCCCCGTGGCGCGTTTCGTGCTCAGCCGGGCACTGAAGGCCGTCCTGACCGTGTGGATTGCGATCACTTCGACGTTCTTTCTGCTCCGGCTCCTGCCGGGGGACCCCACGACCCTCATGGTCGAGGGCGACATGACACCGGAGATGCAGGCGGCACTGCTCAAGACGTACGGCCTGGACCGTCCGCTGTGGGAGCAGTACGTGTCGTACCTGCGCGAGCTGGTCCAGGGCAACCTGGGCATCTCGTTCCGCCAGATCCAGCCGGTCACCGACATCATCCTCGACCGGCTGCCCTGGACGTTGCTGCTGGCCGGCAGCGCGTTCGTGCTGACCATCGCCGTCGGTATCCCGATCGGCGTGGCCGCCGCGGTCAACCGCGGCAAGTGGCTCGACCGCGCGTTGCAGGGCTTCGGGATCAGCGCGAACGCGCTGTTCGTGCCGAGCGTCGCGATCCTGCTGCTGGTCTTCTTCGGCGCCCAGCTCGGCTGGTTCCCGATCGGTGGGGCGATCGACCCGGACACCCGGGGCGCGGCGGCCTACCTGAGCCTGGCCCACCACCTGGTGCTGCCGGTGCTCTCCCTGGTCCTGGTGCAGCTCGGCCCGTACGCGCTGACCCTTCGTACCAACATGATCGAAGTCCTCGGCGAGGACTACATCCGCGCCGCGCAGGCGCGTGGTCTCTCGGCCCGGCGCCGGGTGTGGAAGCACGGCCTGCGCAACGCGATCCTGCCGGCACTGACCCTGATGGGCCTGCAACTGGGCACCCTGGTCGGCGGCGCGGTGCTGACCGAGACGGTCTTCGCCTACCCCGGGGTCGGCCGGCTGATCTACGAGGCGGTCGGGCAGCAGGACTACCCGGTGATCCAGGGTGCGTTCATCATGCTCGCCGTCACCGTGGTGATCGCCAACGCCCTGACCGACATGCTCTACGCGGTCCTCAATCCCCGGATCCGGCTGTGAACGCGCGCAGCGTCGCGGCACGCCGCCCGGATCCGTCCGCCGCCACCGAAGGGAGGGTGCCGTGAGTGCCCCCGTGCTGACCGAGCAGGCGCTGCCGCCGGCCCCGGCCGCGCCCAAGCGGTCCTTCCTCTCCGGCTACCTGCGTCAGCCCGTCGTGGCGCTGTCGGTGCTGGTGCTGCTCGTGATGGCGCTACTGGCGATCTTCGCGCCGCTGATCGCCGACGAGCCCGCCGGCGCCGGCGCGGACGTGCTGCAACCCCCCTCCGGGGCACACTGGTTCGGCACCGACGACCTCGGGCAGGACATCTTCGCCCAGGTGGTCTGGGGCACCCGGACCAGCATGGTGATCGGCCTGGCCGCGTCACTGCTCGCCATCGTGCTGGGCACCGCGATCGGGCTGGCCGCGGCGTACTTCCGGCCGTTCGACGCGGTCGCCACGGTGATCACCGACGTGATGCTGGCGCTGCCCACCCTGCCGCTGATGATCATGCTGGCGGCGGTGGTGAGCCCGAGCGTCACGACGCTGACCCTGATCATCGGGTTCTTCGCCTGGCCCGAGGTCGCCCGGCTGATCCGGTCGCAGGGCCTGGTGATCAGCGCGATGCCCTACATCGACGGCGCCCGGGTGCTCGGGGCCACCGGCTGGCGGATCGTCACCCGGGAGATCCTGCCCGCCGTCGTCTCGCTGATGGTGGTCAGCGTGCTGCTCACCGCCTCCCGGGCGGTGATCTCCGAGGCGGGCCTGAGCTTCCTCGGCCTCGGTGACCCGGACGCCTGGTCCTGGGGACGGATCCTGCTCAACGCCCAGCGCAGCGGCACGATCGCGATCGCCTGGTGGCAGACGCTCTTCCCGTCCCTGGCGATCTTGTTCCTGGTGCTGGCGGCGACCCTCGCCGGAACCCGGTTCAACGACACCCGCGACCCCCGTCGCAACGGAGGCTGACCATGCGACTGCCCGAGAGCTTCTACCACAGCGTCCGAAGCCGGCTCACCGAGGCGCTCGAACAACGTGGCCTGGACGGGTTCCTGGCCACCTCGCCGGCGGAGGTCGCCTTCCTCAGCGGCTTCTTCTACATCGCCACCGAACGTCCGGTGTATCTCTGGCTGCCGCGTGAGGGGGATCCGCTACTGGTGATCCCGCGCCTCGACGAGGAGTACGCGGCCCAGCAGGGCGTGACGGTCCCGACCATCACCTACTTCGAGTACCCGGGCGTGGTCACCGCCGAGGAGACGCTCGCCTCGGCGTTGTCCCGTCCGGGCGGTCCGGTCCGCCGCATCGGCGTGGGCGCGGGCCTTTCGGTCGGCGCGTTCCGGGCGCTGTCCCGGGCCATCGGCGGAGCCGAGCTGGAGACCACCGACGCGGTCGCCGCGCTGCGGCTGCGCAAGTTCCCCGAGGAGATCCCGTTCCACGAGGCCGCCGCGCGGATCTGCGACGAGATGCTGGCCGCCGGACGGGCACTGATCGAGGAGGCGCTTGCCGCCGGGCGGCCGCTGCCGCGCGAGGACGAGATCGCCCGGCACGTGATCGGCTACGGCACCGACCGGATGTACGCCGAGTACGACCTGGTCGTCTACACCACCAAGCTGGCCGGCGGGCTGGTCTACGCCGGCCCGAACTCCGCCCTGCCGCACGGCCTGCCGACCCGTCGGCGGCTCCAGCCGGGCGACACCCTGATCCTCTCCCTCGGCGCGGCGGTGGCCAGCCGGTTCGTGGAGAGCGAACGGACGTTCGTCATCGGCGAGCCCACCGCCGAGCAGGTGCGCTACTACGAAGCCGACCGAGAGGCGCAGGAGGTGGGCACCCAGGCGATGATCGCCGGGCGTACCTGCGCCGAGGTCAACCGGATCTGCCTGGACGTGCTGCGGGACCGGGGCCTGGACGACTACATCCGGCACCGGCAGGGTCACGGCATCGGGCTGCAGAACCACGAGGCGCCGTGGGTCTCCGACGGCGACGACACGGTGCTCGCCCCCGGGATGCTGCTGTCCAGCGAGCCCGGCGTCTACGTGCCCGGCCACGCCGGCTACCGCATCTCCGACACGGTCCTGGTGCAGGACGACGGCCCGCGCCGGCTCACCCGGTACCCGCGTGACCTGGCATCCAACATCATCGAGGGGATCCGATGAGAATCAACGGAGCGGAACTGGTCGTCGAGGCGTTCGGCCCGGTCGACGGCCCGGCCATGATCGTGCACCACGGTGCTCCGGGCCTCGGTTCCCGCCAGGAGCCGAAGCGTTCGTTCGGCCCGTTCGCCGACCGGATGCGGGTCATCGTCTTCGACGCCCGCGGCTCCGGCGAGTCCAGCGACGACGGACCGTTCACCCACGAACAGTGGGTGGCCGACGTGGACGCCATCCGCGCGCACTTCGGCTACGAGACGATCGTCATGGCCGGCGGTTCGTACGGCGGGTTCATCGCCATGGAGTACGCCATCGCCCACCCGGACCGGGTCTCCGCGCTGGTGCTGCGGGACACCGCCGCGGACACCGCGCACGACCACCTGGCGGTGGAGCGGGCCCGCAACACCGACCGTTCGGTGATCCCGGAGTGGGTCATCGGCCGGATCGGCACCGGCCGGTTCGAGAGCAACGAGCAGTTGCGCGAGTACTGGCGAGCGATCCTGCCGCTCTACGACCACCGGCACGACCCGGCCAAGGACGAGGCGCGGCTGGCCGCCACCCGGTTCCACTACCGCACCCACAACGCCGCCTTCGGGCAGAACATGCCCCGCTACGACCTGAAGCCGAAGCTGCCGTCGATCACGTGCCCGACCCTGGTGACTGTGGGCCGGCACGACTGGCGTACCCCGGTGGCCGCCTCGCAGGTCATCGCGGACCTGGTGCCCCACGGCGAGCTGGTGGTCTTCGAGTCCTCCGGCCACTCGCCGCAGCTCGAGGAGCCGGAGCGGTTCCAGCAGGTGGTGCGGGACTTCCTCAGCCGGGCCGGAGTGCTCCGATGAGCCTGCTGGAGATCGCCGACCTGCGGGTCGCGTTCCCGGGCCCGACCGGCCCGGTGAACGCGGTGAACGGGGTGTCGCTGCGGGTCGAGCCGGGCCAGACCCTTGCCATCCTCGGTGAGTCCGGCTCCGGTAAGAGCGTCACCGCGCAGGCGGTGACGGGCATCCTCGACGTGCCCCCGGCGACGGTCGCCGGCTCGGTCCAGCTGCGGGGCCGGGAGCTGCTGACCCTGCCACGCAAGCAGCGGGAGCGGGTCAGTGGCGAAGAGATCGGGATGGTCTTCCAGGACGCGATGGCCGCGCTCAACCCGGTCTTCACCGTCGGACACCAGATCGTGGAGGTACTGCGGGTCCGGCGCGGCATGTCCCGGGCCGACGCCCGGCGCCGCGCCGTCGAACTGGTCGACCGGGTGCGCATCCCGGCGGCCAAGGACCGGATCCGGGACTACCCGCACCAGTTCTCCGGCGGCATGCGCCAGCGCATCATGATCGCGTTGGCCATCGCCCTCGAACCGGACCTGCTGATCGCGGACGAGCCCACCACCGCCCTGGACGTGACCGTGCAGGCCCAGGTGATGGAGTTGCTCGCGGAGATCCAGCGGGACAGCGGAATGGGCCTGCTGCTGATCACACACGACCTGGGCGTGGTCGCCGAGGTCGCCGACGACGTGGCGGTGATGTACGCGGGCCGGATCGTCGAACGGGGCACCGTCGAGCAGATCTTCGCCGGTCCGGCGCACCCCTACACCGAGGGGCTGCTCAACTCGATGCCCCGGGTGGACCGGCGCGACGAGCGGCTCTACGCGATTCCCGGCGCTCCGCCCAACCCGGCTCGGCTCCCCACCGGCTGCCCGTTCCACCTGCGTTGCCCCCGGGCCACCGACGAGTGCCGGGTCGTCCTGCCGCCGCTGCGGGCGCTGCCGGCCGACCGGGCCAGCGCCTGTCACCACCACGAGGAGGTGCTCGATGCCACCCGCCGATGAGGTCGTGCTGCGGGTCGAGAACCTGGTCAAGCACTTCCCGCTCAAGGGGCGGCTCCCGTTCGCCTCCGGCGGCGTGGTCAAAGCCGTCGACGGTGTCTCCTTCGACCTGCGCCGGGGCGAGACACTCGGCGTGGTGGGCGAGTCCGGCTGCGGCAAGAGCACGCTGGCCCGCATGCTCGTCGGGCTGGAGCAACCCACCTCCGGCGAGGTGCGCTTCGGCACGTCAGTGGTGCACCAGGCAAGGGGACGGGAGCTGCGGGCCCTGCGCCGGCGGATCCAGATCGTGCTCCAGGATCCGTACACCTCGCTGAACCCCCGCCGCACGATCCGGGAGATCCTGCTCCAGCCGTTCGAGATCCATCCCGACGTGCTGGACCGCCGGCGCCGGGTCGAGCGGATCAAGGAGCTGCTCGACCTGGTCGGTCTCGACCCCGGCCTGCACCTGGACCGCTACCCGCACCAGTTCTCCGGCGGGCAGCGTCAGCGCATCGGCATCGCCCGGGCGCTCGCGCTTAACCCCGACGTGATCGTCTGCGACGAGCCCGTCTCCGCACTGGACGTGTCGGTCCAGGCGCAGGTGGTCAACCTCCTGGAGCGGCTCCAGGAGGAACTCGGCGTCGCGTACGTCTTCATCGCCCACGACCTGTCCGTGGTGCGCCACATCTCCGACCGGGTCGCCGTGATGTACCTGGGCAAGCTCGTGGAGACCGGCCCGGAGGTCAGCCTCTACGAGTCGCCCCGGCACCCGTACACCCGGGCGCTGCTGTCGGCCGTGCCGGTGCCGGACCCGGCCGGCCGGCGGCAGCGGCAGCGCATCCTGCTGGCCGGCGACCCGCCCAGCCCGGTCGACCCACCCTCCGGCTGCCGTTTCCGGACCCGCTGCTGGCAGGCGACCGACACCTGTGCCAGCACCGAGCCGCCGCTGGCCGCCGGGCCGCATCCGGTTGCCTGCCACTTCCCGCTGGCCGCGTGACGGCCGGCGATCGCCAAAGGAGAAGCGTCTTGCTGCAAGAACCCGCCCCCCGGTACAAGGGTCACAGGTCGTACTCGTACCTGGAGCCGCACTCGGACTACCGGGTGTTCACGTTGGCCGAGGAGATCGGCCGGGTGCCGGAGCACGACCTCGGCCTGACCGACGCCCAGCGGGCGCGGGTGACGCGGCTGCTCACCGAGCACGCGGCCATCTCGCTGCACGAGCATCCGGTGGTCCTGCCCGCCGACGTCAGTGAGCTGCGGGCCTACAACCGCACCGCCCGCCAGCGCACCGGGTACGAGGGGCTGGCGCGCTCGGGCCTGACCGCCGTCTTCGACAACTTCATGGCCGGCGCCTCCTGTGTGACGAGCGAGAACGGTTGGAAGTGGAACGACCTCGTCTACGCCCTCGGGATGCGGATGAGCGACCTCTACAAGCAGGACCACGTCTTCCTGGCCACGTCCCTGGACGACATCCACGCCGCGAAGCGGGACGGCCGGCTGGCCCTGGTGGCCGGCCTGGAGTGCAGCAGTCCGATCGAGAACGAGCTGGACCGGATCGACATCCTCTACGGCTTCGGCGTACGCCAGCTCGGCATCGCGTACAGCCAGGCGAACATGCTGGGCGGGGGCCTGTCGGAGAAGCACGACGGCGGGCTGACGCACTTCGGCCGGCGTGCGGTGGACCGGATGAACAAGCTCGGCATCGCCATCGACATCTCGCACTCCGGCGACCAGACCTGCCTGGATGTGATCGAGGCCAGCCGGGTGCCGGTGTTCATCACCCACGCCGGTGCCCGCTCGGTCTGGGACACCTCCCGGATGAAGCCGGACGAGGTGATCCGGGCCTGTGCCGAGCGGGGTGGCGTGATCGGCATCGAGGCCGCCCCGCACACCACGCTCTCGCAGGCGCACCAGCACCATTCGATCGAGTCGGTGATGGACCACTTCACCTACTGCGTCGACCTGGTCGGCATCGACCACGTCACGTTCGGCCCGGACACCATGTTCGGCGACCACGTGGGGGTGCACGACACCTACGCCGGCAACTACGCCCACGACGCCGGCAACCGTCCGCAGCACCCGCGGGTGGAGTACGTGTCCGGGCTGGAGAATCCGGGCGAGGCGTTCGGCAACATCGTGGGCTGGCTGGTGGCGCACGACTACTCCGACGACGAGATCGCCAAGGTGATCGGCGGCAACACGATCCGGGTGCTGGAGCAGGTCTGGTGACGCCGTCCCGGGTGATCGGCTGAGCGCACGCGGACGAACTACACTCCGTACGCCGACGCGGCGGCGGGCAGTGATGAGGTGAGGGCGGATGGCTCGGCGGGAGACCGCGCTACAGGCGGCGCACGGCCGGCTACGGCAGCTGATCGGCAGCGAGTTCCGGTCGGGGGAGAAGCTGCCCAACGAGCGGGACCTGGCCGAGCGTCTGGAGGTCAGTCGCGCGACCGTACGCGAGGTGCTGGGGCAGCTCGTCGCCGAGGGGGTGGTCACCCGGACCTGGGGGATCGGCACCTTCGTGCACGATGACGCCGAACGGGTGCCGGTGTCCATCGGGGACGTCACCGCGCTGCGGGACCGGATCACCGCCTCGGGCCACCGTCCGACGCTTCAGGACGCGGCGGTCAGCCGGGCGAAGTGCCCGGCCGACTGCGCCCGCGTCCTCGGACTGGAGCCGGACTCGCCGGTGTGGCGGGTCGACCGGCTCTTCGCCGTGGACGGGGTACCGGCGGCCTGGATCCGTGATCACCTGCCGCTGCGCTTCGACGGCCGCGACCTCGACCCGTCCGGGTTGCTCAGCATCGACCTGGACATGTTCGAGTTTCTGGCCAGCGCGACCGGCATGCCGGTGCGGCGGGCGGAGATCGAACTCTCCGCGGTGCTCGCCGACGAGGAGGCCACCGAGCGGCTCGGCGTGGCGATCGGGCACCCGTTGGTCACCGCGACCCAGGTCGGTTACGGGACGGGCGGCGCGCCGCTGTTCCACGGCCACATAACGGTTCGCACCGACGTGTTGACCCTGCGGATCAGTCGCGGCGGGGAGCCGGAACCGGCGTCGCCGGCCGAGTAGATGGCGGCCCCGCGACCTCTCGGGCCGCGGGGCCGTCCCCGGCGCCGTAGGAAGGAACGCCGGAGTGCGGGTGCCGGTCAGGTCAACGTGCAGGGTGCGCCGTTGAGGCTGAACGAGCCGGGCCGGGCGGTGTTGCCGGTGTGCGTGGCCTGGAAGCCGATGGTGGTCGAGCCGCGCGCCGGGATGACCGCGTTGTACGCGAGGTTGCGCGCGGTCACCTGACCCGAGGCGGGGGAGTAGGAGGCGTTCCAGCCCGAGGTGATGGTCTGACCGCTGGGCAGCGTGAACGTCAGCGACCAGCCGTTCACCGCGGCCGAACCGGTGTTGCTGATGGTGATGTTCTCGGTCAGCCCGGTGTTCCAGGCGTTCAGCTCGATGCTCACCGAGCAGGCTCCCGTACCGGGCGGGGGCGTGGTCGGGCCGGGCGGCGGTGTGGTCGGGCCGGGCGGCGGTGTGGTCGGGCCCGGCGGCGGTGTGGTCGGGCCCGGCGTGGTGGTCAGGCCGAAGAACGCCACCGCGGCCGCGGCCATGCCGGCCGACGGCAGGCTGTGCCCGGCGCCCTGGATGCTGTACGCCTCGACCTGCACGGTGCCGGTCCCGTCGGCGTAGCGCCGCCGGTTCCAGCCGGACTGCGGGGTGTCGGTGGACGTGGGCGTCTGGCTGAGGCCGAACACGTTCGTCCACTGCTCGATCGTCTCCTGGAGCAGCGAGTACGGCACGAGCGTGTCGTTGGTGCCGTGCCACAACTGCACCCGGGGGCGGGGGCCGGTGTAGCCGGGGTACGCCTGGCGGACCGCGTCACCCCACTGCTGCGGGGTGCGGTTCATGTTCCCGCCGGTGCACTGGCTGGAGCCCGGGGGATAGTCGGCGGCGCCGGCGAAGCAGTTGAACGGCACGCCCATGAACGCCGCGCCGGCCTTGAAGACGTCCGGGTAGAGCGCCAGCATGTGGTTGGTCATCATGCCGCCGGACGAGCTGCCGGTGGCGTAGACCCGGTCCGGGTCGGCACCGTACTGCTGCTGGACGTAGCGGACCATCGAGATGAGCGACACCGGGTCGCTGCCGCCGCCGCGCCGCTTGGCCGCGTCGGACCAGGTGTCGAAGCAGTTGCCGAAGCCGGCCTGCTGGGTCGCGCTGGGGTAGATGACGATGAAGCCGTACCGGTCGGCCAGCCCGGCGAACTCGCTGCCGGAGTAGAAACCGGGGCCGGAACCGCCGCAGCCGTGCATGGCCACCACGGTGGCCGGCCGGGCCGGGCGGGCGTCCGGGACGTAGACGTGCATGCGCATCCGGCCGGGGTTGTCGCCGAAGCTAGTCACCTCGGTCAGCGACGCCGCGTACGCGGGTTGGACGGCGGGGAGCACCAGGCCGGCCGCCACCAGCGACGCGGCCAGGGCCACCACCATCTTGGCTCTGATTCTCACGGAATCTCCTTCGATCGCCCTGTGCGGGCGGTGACGGGCGGGCGCGCGCCGCGCCGGCGGCCCGGACCGCCGCGGTGTCGCGTCTCGCCCAGTGACGTTTCTCGCCCGGCCCGGCTCCGTCGTGTGGCACATAGTGTTCCCGCCGGACGCCGAAGTGTCAATCGACGCGCTCCGATGAGATGCGGCGGCGTTCGTCTACAGTCGGTGCACCGTCCCTGAGCCCAGCCCGGAGCGCGCGTGGCAAACCCGTTCGACATCGAGGAGATCTACCCGGACGAGGGGCCGGCCGCGCGGCTGCCCCGGCGGCAGGCCGGCACCTCGCCACAGAGCGTCGCGGTGACGCTGCTCGCCGACTACACGCTGCGTACCCGCGCCGACCTGCCGTCCGCGGCGATCGTCGCCCTGCTCGGCGAGGCCGGGGTGACGAGCGCCGGGGCGCGTACCGCGATCAGCCGGCTGGCCCGGCGGGGGGTGCTGGAGGGCAGCCGGCAGGGCCGCAACAGCTTCTACCGGCTCAGCCGCTCCGCCGCCGAGTACCTGTCCGCCGGCGGGAACTGGATCATCGCCTCCACGACCGACGTGCAGACGTGGGACGGATGCTGGACCGTCGTCGCCTTCTCGCTGCCGCAGGACCACGGGGCGCAACGCCGGGCGCTGCGCGGCCAGCTGCGCTGGCTCGGCTTCGCGCCGCTCTACGACGGACTGTGGATCTCGCCGTACGAACTGACCGCGCCCGCGCGGGCCCGGCTCGCCCCGCTCGCCCTCGGCGCGGTCACGGTGTTCCGGGGACGGCAGGACGCGCTTGACGCGATCGGTCAGCGCGCGCCCGTGGACGCCTGGGACGTCGACGCGATCAGCGGGCACTACGAGGCGTTCCTGCGCCGGTGGACCCCGATGGTGTCGCGGCTCGGCTCCGTCGACGGCGCCGCGGCCGTGCGGGCCCGGACCGAGGTGATGGACACCTACCGGCGGTTCCCCACGCTCGACCCGCGGCTGCCGCTGGAACTGCTCCCCGCCGGATGGCCGCGCCGGGCCGCCCGGGACCTGTTCGCGGCCGTCTACGACGGCCTGGCCGAGGCCGCCGAGACCCACGTCCGGGCGGTCGTCGCGCGGTTCGCCGAGCCGGTGCCGCCGGGCATCCGGGCGCACACCACCGCCGACATGCTCGCCGGCATCCGCGAGGAGCGGCCATGCGCGTGACCATCTCCCTCGACGAGCTGCTCGGTGACGAGGTACGGCGTGACCCGTACCCGTTCTACGCCCGGCTGCACGAGGCGGGGGAGGCGGTCGCGCTGCGGCCCGCCGACCCGCACGCGCTCGTCGTGCACGGGTACGACGCGGTCAACCGGGTACTGCGCGACCCGGTCTTCCGGGTGCTCGGCGCCGAGTACCTGGACCGGGCCGGCGTGCGCTGGCGCGAGCACCAGGTGATCCGGATCCTCCAGTCGTCGATGCTCAACGCCGCCGAGGGCGACCACCTCCGGGTCCGGCACCTGTTCTCCCAGGCGCTCACCCCGCGCCGGGTCGCCGCGCTGGAACCGGCCATCGGGCGCATCGCCGACGACCTGCTCGACGGGCTCGCCGCCGAGGGTGCGGACGGCCGGCCGGTCGACTTCATGGCGCGGTTCGCGCTCCGGCTGCCCAGTGACGTCATCGGTGAGCTGCTGGGCGTGCCGGAGGCGGACCGGGAGTGGTTCCCGTCCCGGGTCCGCGCGTTCGACGCGGTGCTGGAGATCGGCCGCCGGTCCATGCGCGAGGTCCGGGCCGCCAACGTCGCGGCGGCGGAGCTGACCGCGTACTTCACCGACCTGGTCGCCGCGCGCCGGGCGGCGCCGCGCGACGACTTCGTCTCGGCGCTGCTGCGCGGCCTGGACGACGAACCCGGCCGGCTGACCTCCGACGAGCTGCTGGCCAACCTCATCATCATGTACAACGCCGGGTTCCGGACCACCGCGAACCTGCTCGGCAACGGGCTGGTGCTGCTCACCGAGCGGCCGGACGCCCGGGACACGCTGCGCGCCGATCCGTCGCTGGCCGCGTCGTACGTCGAGGAGATCCTGCGGTACGAGCCGCCGGTGCACTTCGCGGTCCGCTACGCCGCCGTGGACACCGAGGTCGCCGGTCTGCCGGTGGCGGCCGGCCGGACCGTGGTGGTCCTGACCGGCGCCGCGAACCGAGATCCGCGCCGCTTCCCCGACCCGGACCGCTTCGACCCGTCCCGCGCCGACAACCGGCACCTGGCGTTCAGCGCCGGGCCGCACTACTGCTTCGGGGCGACGCTGGCCCGCGCCGAGGGGCGGCTGGTGCTGCCCCGGCTGCTGGACCGCTTCCCGGCGCTGACCGCCGAGCCCGGCCCGCGCCGCGCGCTGATGCTGCGCGGGTACGACCGGCTTCCGGTACGGCTGACCGACCGGGCACCTTGCCAAACCAACCTGATCGAGTAAGGTCGATGCTACGCGGAGTGTCCGCTCCGCGCCTCACAGGTTCCGTCGAGCAGGTCGAGTGCGCCGCCAGGACACCGTGGAAGGGAAACCGGGCATGACCGACGAGATCCGCGCGTTCCTCCTCGCCGCACTCACCGAGATGAAATACGACGTCTCCGACGTCGACGACGACACCGTCTTCGGCCCCGCCGGGCTCGACGTGGACTCCCTCGGCCTGGCCGAGCTGGCCGTACGCGTGGAGGACCGGTTCGGAGTCGCCTTCGACGACGACGAGGCGGAGGATCTCGCCATGATGACCGTCGGCGAGTTCAGCCGGACGGTGGCGGCGCGCATCGCACCGGCCTCGGCGCACTGACCGATGTCGGGGCACGGCACCCGGCCGCGCGGCGTCCCGGCGCCCACACCGGCGCAACGGGCCCGGTGAGCGTGCGCGAACCGGTCACCGTCACCGGGATCGGACTGGTCAGCCCGGTCGGCGCGAGCGCCGCCGAGGTGTTCGACGCGGTCTGCGACGGCCGGTCCGGGCTCTCCCGGCCCCCGGCCGGCCATCCGCTGCACGGCGTCGTCGACGTCGCCGCGTTCGCCCCGGCGATCGACCCGGCGAGCGTGCTGCCCGGCCCGGAGTCCCGCGTCGTGGACCGGTCGATCGTGATGGTGCTGCGCGCCGCCGAGGACGCGCTCGCCGGCGCCGGACTGCGGATCGGCCGGGACGTCGATCCGTACCGGGTGGCGGTCGTCGTCTCCGGCGTCGGCGGTCTGTCCACGCTGGAGGAACAGGTGCTCGCCCGCGCCGGGCGGGGCCGGTTCGGGGTCAGCCCGTACATGCTGCCCGGGACGCTGCCGAACATGGGCGCGGCCCGCATCGCGATCAAGTTCGGCATCCACGGCTACACGTCGTCGATCGGCACGGCGTGCGCGGCCGGGGCGCAGTCGATCGGCGAGGCGCTGCGCATCCTGCGCGCCGGCGAGGCGGACGTGGTGCTCGCCGGGTGCGCCGAGGCACCGCTGTTCCCGACGTTCGCCGACGCGTTCGGCAACGCCCGCGCGCTGGCCCGCGGCTGGGCCGACCCGGCCGCCGCGAGCCGCCCCTTCGACCGCCGCCGCAACGGGCTCGTCCTCGGCGAGGGCGCCGGGGTGTTCGTGCTGGAACGCGCCGCGCACGCCGCCGCGCGAGGCGCCCACCGGCACGCCGACGTGCTCGGCTGGGGCGCCACGAACGACGCCCACCACCCGACCACGCCGCGCCCCGACGGCGCCGGCGCGGCCCGCTGCATGCGGATGGCCGTCCGCGACGCCGGGCTGGTGCCCGGCGACATCGGGTACGTCAACGCGCACGGCACCAGCACCCGGGCCGGGGACGCCGCCGAGCTGGCCGCGCTCGCCGAGGTCTACGGCACCGCCCCGCCGCCGCTGAGTTCGACAAAGGGCGTGACCGGGCACATGCTCGGCGTCTCCGGCGTGATCGAGGCGGCGATCGCGGTCGAGGCGCTGCGCCGCGGCCTGCTGCCGCCCACGTACAACCTGGACGACCCGGAGCGGGCGGGCGAGGTCGACCACATCCGCGAGAAGGCGCGGGTGGCGGCGGTGGACGCGGTGCTGTCCAACTCGTTCGGCTTCGGCGGCCACAACGTCAGCCTCGTCCTGGCCCGTCCCGCCTGAGCGGCCGGCCGGCCCGCCCGGCCGGGATCTCAGCGGAGCGTGATCACCGTGGCGGCACCGGACGCGGCGACGGCCACGGTGAAGTGCGGGCGCAGCATCTCGGCCACGTAGTCGAGGTCGGCGACCAGCGGCACCGGCAGCAGGGCGCGCTGGTCCGGTCCGGTACGGGTGGCGACCAGCTCGATCCGGTCGGCCTTGAGCAGCCCCCGGGTGAGGAACGCGGGCAGGTCTTCGGGGAGCAGGCACCGCCACATGTCGACGTTGACGATCAGGTCCAGCGCGCCGGCCTTGAACTGCTGGAGCACGGTGCCGAGCAGGTGGGAGTTCGTCTCGCCGACCGGCGCGTCGTGGTCGAATGTGTGCGACCCGGCGCCCAGATCCAGCGTGGACACGCCGTTGCCGACGACCAGCGCCGCGCTCGCCGCCAGCTCCTCGCGCAGCGACGCGGGCAGCACGTCCGGCCGGCCCAGCCCACCGGTCCGGTACGCCTCGATGGCCTGGCCGTAGAGCCGGATCCGGCCCAGGTGCCGGCCGAACGTGTTGAGCCCGTACAGCACCTCGACGTCGTAGCGCAGGTGCTTGCGCAGCAGGTACTTCATGTTGTCCATCGAGGCGAGCCCGTTCGACGTCTTGCGGAAGTGCGGCAGGTGGTACGAGAGCGCGTCGACGTCCAGCCGGAACAGCTCCGGCGGCGCGCCGTGCAGGTGGAACACCCGGTAGAAGAAGTCGAGGTCCTCGAAGCCCCACTTGACCATCGCCTCGTCGAACCCGCCGACCCGCCGGAACGACTCGTGGTCCACCGACGCGTTGTGGGTCAGGCCCAGCACCCAGGGCGCGCTCGGGAAGTCGTCCGTCCGCTGCGGGAGGGCGATGTCCTCCAGCCGCGGGTCGCCGCGTTCGGCGTCGAGCATCGCCGGGGCGATCGGATCGCCCCGGCGCAGCGCGTCCGCGCCGGCCCAGTCCAGGTCGTACCGCTGCCCGAGCAGCACCCCGGGCCGCCCGGCGCGACCGGCGTGGAAGTCGCGGTGCCGCTCCAGCAGCCCGGGGTGGGCCACCGTGTCGGCGTCCAGGAACATCAGCGTGTCCGCGCGCGCCCGGGCCGCCGCCGCGTTGCGGTTGGCGCTGCGGCCCCGGTTCCGCTCGCTGCGGACGTAGTCGATCCGCAGGCGGTCCCGGTAGGCGTCCACCACCGGGCCCAGCGCCACGGCCGAGCCGTCGTCACCGACGATCACCTCGAAGTCGCCGGGCGGCAGCGTCTGCCGGGTCAGCGACCGCAGCGTCGCGTCGAGCGCGGAGCCGTTCTCGTGCGCGGGCACCACCACGCTCAGGCCGGGCCGGTTCACGTCTCGGCCTGCTCAGCGCGGGGTGGAGTTGGCGGTGATGTAGTCGGCCAGGTCGCCGAGCGTGGCCATCCGATCCTCGTCGAGTTCCTCGACGTCGATCTGGATCTCCAGCTCGTCCTCCAGCGACAGCAGCAGCTCCAGGCCGAGCGAGGAGCTGAGGCCGAGGTCGTCCATCAGCTGGGTCTGCTCGGTGACCGGCGCGTCCGGCCGGAGCATGCGGGTCAGCAGGACGGTCAGGCGGTCGACGACCTGGGCACGGGGCGGCGCGTCGGCCGGGGCGTCGTGTTCTAGCACCGGGCGTCCCACGAGTCGATCATGCGCGTCGGCATGGAGTCATCAGAGCAGGGGACATCGGCAGGTGTCAACGGGTACGGCGATCGTCACCGATCGTGACCGAGGGTGGTGTGGCACTCGACGGCGTACGGCCGGTCGCCGGCGAGCGCGACCGCCACCGCGTACCCGGCGGGTGTGGGCAGGTCAGCGAGCCGGTGCGGGCCGGCCGGGTCGACGCACTCGACCACGTCGAGCCGGTGCACCGGCACGGCGAGGTTGGGCCACAGCCGGCCCCCGGCCGCCTTGACCGCCGCCTCCTTGCGCGCCCACAGCCGGGTGAACCGCAGCGCCCGGCCGGCCGGATCCGGTCCGGCGGCGACGTGCCGGGCCTCCCGCGGGTCGAAGAAGCGCGCGGACGCCGACACCGGATCACCGCCCGGCGCGACGTGCTGGATGTCCACCCCGACCGGGCGGCCCTCGCTGAGCGCGACCGCCACCAGATCGCCGGAGTAGGACAGGCTCGTGTGCAGGCCGCGCCACGGGCCGGTCAGCGCCGGTTTGCCGTACCGGCCCCGGCGCCAGGTCAGCGCCGCCGGTGGCGCGCCGGTGGCCCGCCCGGCCAGGACGCGCAGCGCGCCGTGCGCCACGGTGAACCGGTCCCGCAGCGCCCCGGTGCCGAGCCGCGTGGCCCGGTCCCGCTCGTCCGCGTCGAGCACCGCCCGGTACCGGGCCAGCTCGTCCGCCGGCACCGCCACCGGGACGATCCAGACCCGGACGGCGTCCCGCATGGACGGCAGCGTAACCGTGCGCCGTCACGTTGACACACACCGATGCGCGTTGCTCTGATGAGCGGGTGTTCGCGCAGACGGTCCAGGCCCAGGTTCCCGTGGCGTTCGCCGGGCCGGGCGCCGGCACCGCGCCCCTGACCTGGGGGCAGAAGGCCATCATGCAGGACATGCGGGAGACCGGCTGGACGCACAACGTCAGCGGCGCCCACCCGATGCCGGCGGGTGTCACGATCGAGCAGGTGGCGGCCGAGTTCGCCGCGCTGATGGCCCGGCACCCGGCGCTGCGGATGCGGCTCGGCGCGGGCGACGGCGGCGGCCCGTGCCAGGTCGTGTCGGCGAGCGGCGAGACGGTCCTGGACGTGCTGGACGTACCCGACGACGCGGACCCGGCCGACGTGGCCGCGTTCGCCTACGACCTGGGTCACGCCCGCCTGCTGAGCCACTACGACCTCTACCGGGACTGGTCGGTGAGGATGGCGGTGATCCGGCACCGCGGCGCGCTGGTGCACCGGGTGCTGACGATCGACCATCTCGTGGTGGACGGCACCGCCACGTCCCTCATCCTGGCCGATCTCGGCCTGGCCGGCCGGCCGGTCCGCCGGGTCGCCGACCCGCGTACCGTGCAGATCCTCGACCTGGGCCGGCGGGAGGAGACGCCGCCGCTGCGCCGGCTCAGCGACCGGGCCGTACGCCACTGGGCCGAACACCTGCGGGACGTCCCGCCGCTGACGTTCGGCGAGCCGGCGGCCGGCGGGCGCCGGGGCCACCGGTACTGGCACGGCCGGTTCAGCTCGCCCGCGGCGTACCTGGCGGTGCGGGCCATCGCGGCGCGGACCCGCACGGACACCTCGCGCGTGCTGCTCGCGGTCATCGCGATCGCGATCGGCCGGGCCACCGGCGTCAGCCCGCTCACCGCCAAGCTCATCGTCGGCAACCGGTTCCGGCCGGGCTTCGCCGAGGCCATCGCCCCGCTCAGCCAGAACGGCGTGCTCCGCGTGGACACCGCCGGTACCACTGTGGACGAGGTGGTGGCCCGCGCCCGCCGGGCCGCGGTCTCCGCCGGGAAGTACGCCTACTACGACCCGGTGCAGCTCGCCGAGGTCTCGGACCGGCTGGACGCCGAACGCGGGTACCCGGCCCGGATCAGCTGCCGGATCAACGACCGGCGGGTGACCACCCGGCAGGCGGCCGACGGCGGGCTGCACGACGACCCGGTGACCGCCGAGCGGATCCGCCGCCGGGCCGACGAGACGTTCCTGGTCTGGGACGGCCCGCTGGACCACCTGCCCGAGCAGGTCTTCATCACCGTCGAGGACCAGCCGGAGACGGTCCACCTCCAGGTCATCTTCGACTTCGGCTGCTTCACCGAGGAGCAGGCGGAACGGCTGCTGCGCGGCGTGGAGGAGGTGGCGGTGGAGGCGGCGCTCGACCCCGCCGCGCCGACCCGGGTCGTCCCCGGATCGGCGGGCGGCTGACCGGCCACCCTCCGGTCACGCGTCCCAGGTCACCGGCAGCGACTCCAGGCTGCGCACCACCAGCCCCGGCCGGAACCGCAGCTCCGCCTCGTCGACGGCGAGCCGCAGCCCTGGTAGTCGCCGCAGCAGCGCGCCCAGGGCCTCCTGCAACTCCATCCGGGCCAGCGCCGCGCCCAGGCAGTGGTGCGGGCCGGCGCCGAACGCCAGGTGCGGATTGTGCACGCGGGTCAGGTCGAGCGTGTCCGCGCCCGGGAACACCGTGGCGTCCCGGTTGGCCGACGCGATCGCCGGCAGCACCGCGGCGCCGGCCGGCAGGCGTACGCCGCCCAGCTCCACCTCCTCGGTCGTGACCCGGGGCAGCAGCACCCCGTTGTCGCCGAGCTGGATGAAGCGGGACAGCTCCTCGACCGCCCGGGCCACCGCCACCGGATCGTCGCCGCGCAGCCCGGCCAGCTGCTCGGGATGGCGGGCCAGCACCAGCAGGAACAGGTTGAGCTGGTTGGTGGTGGTCTCGTGCCCGCCCACGAAGATCCCGGCGGTGACCGACACCAGCTCCCGTTCGGTCAGGTCGTCGTGGTCGTCCCAGACCGCGATGAGCGCGCTCATCAGGTCGTCGCCGGGCTCGCGCCGCCGCAGATCGATCAGCTCGCGGAACGCCTGCAGCGCCGCCCGTGGCGCGTCCGGGTCGGCGTCCCAGTCGCCGACGAGCGCGTCCGACCACCGGCGTACCCGCTCGCGGTCCTGCTCCGGAATGCCGAACAGCGTGCTGATCACGGAGATCGGCAGGGGACCGGAGACGTGCGTGATCAGGTCGGCCGGCGGGCCGGCCGCCTCCAGGTCGTCGATCATGCGGTCGACGAGCGCCGCCACCCGGGGGCGCAGCTCCTCCACCCGGCGGACGGTGAACGCGTGCGAGACGGCCCGGCGCATCGTGGTGTGCCGCGGCGGGTCCATCCCGATCAGCGAGTCCTCGGCGAGCGAGCCGAGTTCCCGGGTCGGGCGGTTCGGGCCGGCCGCGGCGGCCCGGCTGAACCGCTGGTCGGTGAAGACCCGGCGCACGTCGGCGTGCCGGGTGGCCAGGTACGCGCACGCGCCGTCGGGCAGCTCGACCCGGGCCACCGGGCACGACTCGCGCATCCGGGTGTAGTCCGGCGACGGGTGGTAGATCGTCGGAGCCGGCGCGAGCGGGTAGGGGATGGCCGGCGGTTCCTGCGTCATCTGCGACTCCTCAGATCGGGCCGCCCCGGGCCAGGGCGGCGAGCGTCGGCACCAGGTCGGCGGGGGAGGGCATGGCATGGACCCGGTCACGCATCAGCGCCGCGGCCCGCCGCCGGGGGCCGTCGCCGACCAGCTCGCCGACGAGGCCCCGGACCGCGTCGGCGGTGGCCTGCTCACCCGCCAGCCAGGTGCCGGCGCCGGTGGCGGCCAGCCGTTCCGCGTTGAAGTGCTGGTCGCTGACCTGGGGCAGGACGAGCTGTGGCACGCCGTAGGCGAGCGCGGTCATGGTGGTGCCGGCCCCGCCCTGCTGCACGAGCGCGGCGCAGGTGGGCAGCACCAGGCGTACCGCCAGCGGCCCGTCGACCAGCCGGACCCGGGCCGGCAGCGGGCCCAGCCCCTCGTGCTGGCGCGGTTCGACCACCACGACGACCTCCACGTCGAGCCCGGCCACCGCGCGGATCACCCCGCCCAGGTCGAGCCGGTCGTGCAGCCCGGCGCCGGCCATCATCGTGCCCGCCGTGACGCACACCCGGGGCCGCTCCGCCGGGCGGCGCAGCCAGTCCGGCACCACGGCCGGGCCGTTGTACGGCACGAACCGCACCGGACGGCCGGGGCGCCGCATCGGCACCTGCATCGGCGGCGGCACCGGGTCGAGCGTCAGGACGCCGTCCAGCGGCACGTCGGCGGCGCGCAGCCCGAACCGGGCGGCCAGCGGCCCGACCACCTCATCCGGGTCCAGGCGCAGCGTGGTCGAGGAGTCCGGACCCCACAGGTTCAGCACGCCCGGCACGCCCAGCGCGGCGGCGGCCACCGGCGCGGCCAGGTTGAACGGCTCCCAGAGGACCAGGTCCGGCCGCCAGGACCGGCCGTAGGAGACCAGGTCGTCGAGGACGGCGTCGGCGAACCGGACCACCCCGCCGTCGGCGGTGATCGCCGGCTCGACGGCGCCGGCGGGCGCGGAACCGGCGAGCGGGGCCACCGCGCCGATCCGGCCGGCGAACGCCTCGGCGAAGTCGACGTCCGCGCCCAGCGGTACGGCCGCCAGCCCGGCCGCGCTGATCGTGGCGGCCATCGACGGGTGACTCGCCACCCGTACCTCGTGACCGGCGGCCTGCAACGCCCAGCCGAGCGGGACCAGGCTGTAGAAATGCGACCGCCAGCCCCACGTCGACATCAGAAATCGCAGCGGTGCAGTCAAATCCCACCAATCCGCGCGGCGAAACGGCAGCCCTGGAGAACCGATGCTAGGGGATCGACGCCGGTACGCGGAAGGCCGCGAACGTACACGGCGGATATTGACGCCGGACTAACCGATGCTGGACTCTTAGCCGATGTCCGAGATGGACCACGATCAGCCGCCCGGTGGCCCGGTGACAGTCAATTCCGGGCTGCGTTCCTATCCGTTCGAACCGTTCACCGGTGACCTTCCCGCCGAGCTGCTGGAGATGGTCGTCGCCGAGCCGGTCAGCCGGGTGCGGCTGCCCGACGGGCGGGCGGCCTGGCTCGTGCTGGGCTACGAGGACTGCTGCACCGTCCTGGCCGACCCTCGCTTCTCCCGGTTGCCGCTGGGCGCGACGGCGACACCGGACGGCGGCGGACCCCGCGAGCTGAACATGGACGGTCCGGCGCACGCCGTGGTGCGGCGGGTGGCCGGCCGCGCGTTCACCGCCCGGCGCATCGGGACGTTCCGGCCCCGGGTGCAGCGGCTGGTGGACGAGCTGGTCGACGCCATGCTCGCCGGCCCGCGCCCGGCCGACGTGGTGGCCGGACTGGTGGCGCCGCTGCCGGTGCTCGTGGTGTGCGACGTGCTCGGCGTCCCGGCCGCCGACCGGCCCCGCTTCTACGCCTGGATCGAGGGGCTGAACTCGGTCACCGCGTACGGCTCGGCCTCCGCCGCGACCGCGCAGGCCGAGCTGCGGGACTACCTGGCCGGGCAGCTGGCGCGCAAGCGGGCCGAGCCCGGCGACGACCTGCTCTCCGCGTGGGTCCGCGGCGGCGGCGCGCACGAGCTGGTCGACGCCGAACTGGTCGAGCTGGCCATGGGGGTGCTGCTCGGCGGGCTGGAGATCAACTCGACGAGCGCGGGCCTGCGCGCGTTGTTCCAGCACCCGGAGCAACTGGCGAAGCTGCGCGCCGCGCCGGGCAAGCTCGCCGCGGCCACCGACGAGATCCTGCGCTACACGTCGGTGAGCGCCATGTTCCGGGTGCAGGTGGTCCGTGCGGACCTGGTCCTCGGCGGGGTCGGGATGCGGGCCGGTGACTGCGTGATGGCGATCCCGTGGGCCGGCAACCGCGACCCCCGGTTCTTCCCCGAGCCGAACGTCTTCGACATCGACCGCCGGCCCGGCGTACCGCATCTGACGTTCGGCTTCGGGCCGCACTTCTGCCTCGGCACGGCGCTGGGCCGGATGCAGGTGGAGCTGTCGCTCGGGGCGCTGCTGACCCGGATGCCGGCGCTCGCGCCGGCCGTGCCACTGGCGGAGATCCCCTGGCGGCACGACCGGATGAACGGCGGCATCGCCTCCTTCCCGGTCACCTGGTGACCGGCGGTCAGTAGCTCTCCACCGCGTTGACCCGGCCCGGCCAGTAGCGCTCGCCCGGTGCCGGGACGTAGTGCTCCCACCGGGGCTCGTCGCCGGTCGGGTGGTCGCCGAGCACGGTGATCCGCTGCCCGCGCCGCAGCCCGTCGTAGTCGTTCACGGCGTAGTGCTGGGTGACCCGGTTGTCCCACACCGCGACGTCCCCGGCCCGCCACCGGTAACGGCAGGTGAACTGGGGACTCTCGGAGAAGGTGAACAGGTGTTCCAGCAGCGCGTCGCTCTCGTTGCGGGTCAGCTGCGGGATGTGCGACGTGAACAACCGGTTGACGTACAGCGAGCGGCGCCCGGTCTCCGGATGCACCCGGACCACCGGGTGTTCGGCCCGGCTGGTGAACTCGGTGCCGATCCGGATGACGTGGATGGCGGTCAGCCCGTCGAGCAGATCCCGCATCGGCGCGGAGAGCGCCTCGTAGACCCGGCACTGGTTGGTCCACATGGTGTCGCCGCCGACCTCGGGCAACTGGATCAGGTGCAGGATCGAGGCGATCGGCGGGCTCTGGTGGAACGTCATGTCGGTGTGCCAGACGTCGACCTTGCCGCCGTCGGCGGAGTCGATCACGACGATCTCCGGGTGCCCGTCCAGCCGGGGCAGGTACGGGTGCAGCTCCACCTCGCCGAAGCGGCGGCCGAACGCGACGTGCGCCTGCGGCGTCAGCCCGGTCTGGCCGGCGAGGAAGACCACCTGGTGCTTGAGCAGCAGGTCGTGGATCAGCGCGAAGCCCTCGTCGGTGAGCGTGTTCAGGTCGACGCCGTGGACCTCGGCGCCCAGCGCGCCGGAGACGAGCCGGACCTCGGCCGCGATGGATGTGGTCATCGATGATCCCTCCGGTCTGCGCGCCTCGGCTGGTCCGCGAATTGTTCCACGTCCATGAATGTCCTCACCAGCCGTCGTCGTTGACTCACCCGCCGTACGCCTGGAAGCATGCGCACCGGCGGGGGCGGCGGTGCCGGCCCGCGACGCGGGAGGAGGCGCCGGTGTCGATCGATGCCCCGATCGAGGGTGACGCGGAGGAGCGGCTCGACCGGCTCACCGACCTGGCCACCCCGTTCGCGGTCCGTACGGCGGTGACGCTGCGCGTGCCGGACCGGATCGCCGCGGGCGTCACCGGTCTGGGTGAGCTGGCCGACGCCTGCGGCGCGGACGCCGCCGCACTGGGCCGCCTGCTGCGCTACCTCGTGCACCGGGGCGTGTTCGTCGAGGTGTCGCCGGACGTCTTCGGCCTGACCGACGTCGGCGAGCTGCTCTGCGACCGAGACGGCGGCGGCCACGGCGCCTACCTGGACCTCGCCGGCCTCGGCGCGCGGATGGACCTGGCCTGGACGGGCCTGCCGCACGCGATCCGCACCGGCGGGCCCGGCTACCGGGAGGTGCACGGGCGCGACTTCTGGGCCGACCTCGACGCCCACCCGGACCACCGGGCCTACTTCGACGCGCTGATGCTCAGCCAGCAGCGGTTCACCGCGCCGGAGGTCGCCGCGCTCTACCCCTGGCACGAGGCGGGCCACGTGGTCGACGTGGCCGGGGGCGCGGGCGGGCTGCTGCGGGAGGTGCTGGGCACCCATCCGCACCTGCGCGGCACGCTCGTCGACCGCGACGAGCCGGTGGCCACCGCCGCCGCGACGTTCGCCGCGTGCGGGCTGGCCGGCCGGGCCGAGACCGTGGTCGGGGACTTCTTCGCCCCGCTGCCGCCCGGCGCCGACGTGTACGTGGTCTCCCGCGCGCTCACCGACTGGAGCGACGCCCACGCCACCGCGATCCTGCGGCGCTGCGCCGAGGCGGCCGGGACCACCGGCCGGGTGCTCGTCATCGAGGTGCTGCCGACGATGCCGCACGTGCCGCACCTGTCGCCGTACGACCTGCGGATGCTGGTGCTCGTCGGCGGCCGGGAGCGCGGGGTGCCGGAGTTCGCCGCGCTGGCCGCCGCCGCGGGTCTGGCGCCCCGGCGCACCTACCACGGCACCGACGGGCTGACGCTCATGGAGTTCGCCGCCGGCGCCTGACCCGGGCGCGGTGGTCGCACCTGTCCGGTGCCGTCCCGTGCGCCCGAACATTGACGTATATGCATCGAGATGGCGGCCGTGGGCCGAACGGTGGATTTCTCGGTGCTTCGGGCAATGTGCTGAAGAATGCTGTCGCGACATTTGTGGCCACCCATGTCCATGCGTATTTATCAATGGTTGTTCCGGGGAGGGCCTACCGGTAACGTCTCGCGTGGCGACTAGCCGATCCCTGGCGAAAGGGTCGACGCGTCATGACGGTTGCTGGCTCCACGCGATATCCGCCCTTCATCGACGACCTGGCCCGTAGCGAATCGGGGCGGCTGCTGCGCGCCGAACTCGGCCGGCGGTGGCCGGAGACGCCCGACCGGCTCGACGCGGTCGTCCGCTACGCGCTGCTGCCGGCGGGAAAGATGCTCCGCCCGATGATGACGCTGCACGCCGCCGAGGCCGTGGGCGGATCGCCACGGGACGTCCTCGCCGCCGCGCTCGGCACCGAGTACCTGCACGTCGCGACGCTCGTGCACGACGACATCATCGACGCCGACACGCTGCGCCGCGGCCGCCCGGCGGTCCCTGTCGCGTACGGCATCCCCGGCGCCATCGTGGCCGGCGACCACCTCATCTTCCACGCCTTCCAGGCGATCGTGGAGGGCGGCCGGGCGGTCCCCGCGGCCTCCGTCGTCGCCGCCGTCACCGCGCTCGCCGAGGCCGGCCAGGACCTGTGCCGGGGCCAGGCGCTGGAGGAGCGGCTCGTCGGCGACCTGGACGCGGGCGCCCGCTGGTACCCGGAGATGATCCGGCTCAAGACCGGCGCGCTGTTCCGCGCCGTGTGCCACATCGGCGCGCTGCTCGGCGGCGCCGACCCGCTGGTGTCCGCCGCGCTGGCCCGCTACGGCGAGCACCTCGGCACCGCGTTCCAGATCCGCGACGACCTGCTGTCCTACCTGTCCACCCCGGAGCAGACCGGCAAACCCGCGACGAGCGACCTCAACAACGGCCGCCCCACGCTGCCGTTGCTGCTGGCGTACGACGCGATCGGTGACGCCGCACGGGTGGAGCTGCTGGCGGTGCTGCACCGCCGCGGCGCCGGTCCCGGCGACGTCGAGTGGGTCACCGCCCTGCTCGACGACGTGGGCGCGGTCGCCGGTGCCCGGCGGCGGATGGTGGAGCACGCCGAGCGGGCCCGCGCCGAACTCGCAGTGCTCACCCCGTCCGCGAGCGCGGACGTGCTCACCGGCATCGCGGCCTGGATGACGAGCGAGATGGCGTGAGCACGGCCGGCGCCGTGCGAGCACTGCGGGCCCACGTGGAGACCTGGCGGCCCTACACCCTCTGGTACGTCGGACTGGTCGGCCTCGCCGGCGCCGCAGTGGCCGGTGGCCGCCACGACCCGTGGCTGCTGCTGTCGGCCTGGGCCGCGCCCACCGCCGGCTGGCTGGGCGGCCACTACCTCGGCGACTACTTCGACCGGGACCTCGACGCCGGCAGCAAACCGCACCGGCCGATCCCGTCCAGCCGGCTGCGCGCGGGCACGGCGCTGTGGTGCGGTAGCGCCTGCTTCGCTGCGCTCGGCGTCCTCGCCGTGCTGGACGGATGGGGCACCACGCTGGCGGCGCTGCTGGCCGGGTGCGGCATCGTCGCGTACAGCAGATGGTTCAAGGCCCGGGGGATCGCCGGCAACCTGGTCCGCGGCGCGCTCGGCGCGGTCGCGCTCGGCTACGGCGCGCTCGCCGCCGGGATCGCGCCGGACCGGGACTGGGCGATGCCGGTGCTGCTCGCGCTCGTCGTCGCGTTCTGGTCGCACGACGCCATGTCCAACCTGGTCGGCGCGCTGCGCGACATCGACGGCGACCGCGCCGGCGGCTACCGCACGCTACCGGTGGGGCGCGGCGTGCCGGTGGCCGTACGGACCGTGGTGGCGCTCTACTCCGTCACGATCGGCGCCGCGGTGACCGCCGGGCTGCTGGCCGGCACGGGCACGCGGATGGCGTACCTGGCGACGGTGCTCGTCGTCCTGGCCACCGGCGTCGTCGCGCTGGCCCCGCTGGTGGCGCGCCGCGACGGGATGCCCGTCCGGGTGGCGCTGCGCGCCCACTCGGTCCTCGTCGTCGAGCGGGTCGTCCTGGCCTCGGCGGCGGTCGGCCTCGGCCTCGGCGTCGCCGTGCAGCTCGCGCTCGCGCTGCCGATGGTGCTGCTGACCTGGCTGGCGCAGCGCGGCATGCGCGTCCGGCACGAACTCGGCCCGCCGGTGGCGGGCCTGACCCTCGCCACCCGCAGTCGACTGCCGCTGGAGGACGCGCCATGACCGCTGTGACCGCCGAGGCCGTCGGGAGGGCCCTCACCGACGGTGCCGAGGCGCTGTTCCGCCGCCGCCGCCCCGACGGCGCCTTCGGTGACGACCCACCCGCCTCGGTGCTCGGCACCGCGGGCACTGTCGCCGCGCTGCACGCCGCCGACCCGTCCGGCTGTGCCGACCTGGTCGACGCCGGGACCGCCTGGCTGCGTCGCGCGCAGCACGACGACGGCGGCTGGGGTGGCGTCGTGGGCGCCGGCACCGCCGTCGTACCCACCGCCGTGGCGGTCGCCGCGCTGGCGCTGAGCGCACCGGCGGACAGCGCCGACGCGATTGCGGCGGGCCGCGCCCGGCTGGCCGCGCTCGGCGGCGTGGACACGATCACCGATCCGGCGATCTCGTTGCTGTGCCGGCAACTGCTCACGATGGCCGGGATGACCGCCGAGGCCGGCCCGCTGCGCCGGCTGCCGCTGGAGATCGTCCTGTTCGACCGGGTACGCCGGCAGCGCCTGTCGTTCCGTACCGCGCCGTTCGTCGGGCTCGCCCTGATGCAGGCAGACATGCTGCCCGCCGGCCGGCTGCGCCGGGCCACGCTGCGCCGCGCCCGTCCGGCGGCGGTCCGGCTGCTGCGGTCCATCCACGACCACGAGGGCCGCACCGGCGCGCTCAGCGAGGACCCGTGGCCGGCCGCGCTCGTCCTGCTCGGCCTGGCCCGCAGCGGCGAGGCACCCGACATCGCCCGCGCCGTCGTCGGCTGGCTGCGCCGCGCGGTCCGCCCCGACGGGTCCTGGGACGCGGTCACCAACCTCGACCTTACCCGCACCGGGTATGCGGCGACCGGGCTGATCACGGCCGGCTACGCCGACGACCCCCGGCTGCACGCCACCCGGGAGTTCCTCCACGCCGCCCGCAAGACGGAGGCGTTCGAGGTGCTGGACGTGCCGCCGGGCGGGTGGAGCTACTCGAACGCCCGGGGCTGGCCGGTCACGCTGGAGTCCGCCGAGATCCTCTCCGCGCTCGCCGGACTCCCCGGCGCCGGCACCGACCCGGTGCTGCGCCAGGGCCTGGCGTGGCTCGCCGGCCGCCAGGACAGCCGCGGCTCGTGGAGCCTGTGGGTCCGCGACACCCGGCTCGCCAACGACGGACCCTGTCCGGCCATCACCAGCCAGGCGATCCTCGCGCTGCACGACGCCGGGCACCCGGACGACCACCCGGCGATCGCCCGCGCCGCGGCCTGGCTGCTGACCCGGGCCGCGCCCGACGGCACGTTCGAGAACCTCTGGTACCGCGACCACACCTCCGGCACCGCGGTGGTGGTCGCCGCGCTGTCCCGGGTCGGGCACGCCCGGCACGAGGTGGTACGTCGCGCGGCCCGGTGGCTGCGCGGCACCCAGCTGCCCGACGGCTCGTGGGGCCCGGGCGACGGCAGCGGCGGCACCGTCGAGGAGACGTCCTGGGCGGTGCAGGGCCTGCTCGCCACCGGCGACCCGGACGCCGCCGGGGCGGTGGACCGGGGCGTCGCCTGGCTGGTGGCCGCCGCCGGACCGGACGGCGCCTGGCCCGCCGCCCGGGTCTGCAACTACATCCGCCACCACATGCGCTACCCGAACGCGGTGATCACCCAGGCGCTCGCGCTGCGGACGCTCGGCGAGTACCGCCGGGCCGCCGCCGCACGATCCGGCGCCGCACCGGGCGCGGTGGCCCGATGACCGCCGACGTGGTGGTGGCCGGCGCCGGCGCCGGCGGGCTGGCCTGCGCCCACGCGCTCGGCGCGCTCGGCCTGCGGGTGCTCGTGCTCGACCGGCAGCGCGCTCCGGCGTCGATCGCCAAGGGCGAGATCCTCCAGCCCGAGACGGTCCGCATCCTCGACTCCTGGGGCGCGCTGGACGCCCTGCGGGCCACCGGTGCACGCCCGGTCGGGCGGCTGGCCATCCGCGACGCGGACGGCGAGCCGTTGCTCTGCCTGGACTACGCCGGCCTGCCCGGGGCGTACCGGCAGATCCTCTGCGCCGACTACGGCGACCTGCGCGCGGTGCTGGCCGGCCGGCTCCCCGCCTCGGTGGAGGTCCGGTGGGGCGTGCGGGTGACAGGCGTCCGGCGTGACAGCGGCGGGCGGATCGACGGCGTCCGGGTCGTCGCGGACGGCACCGAGCGGGACGTCGCGGCGCCGCTGGTGGTCGCGGCCGACGGCATGTCGTCGCCGCTGCGCCGCGTCGCCGGGATCGGCGTGGAACGCCGGGAGTACCCGCACGGCCTGGTCGCCTTCGACGTGGACGGCGCCGAGGTGGCCGACGAGGTGTCCGCCTACCGCACCGCCCGGGGGCTCTGCCTGGTCTACCCGTTGCCGGGCGGGCGGTGCCGCCTCTACGCGCAGGTCACACCGGACGAGTTCCGGGGTCGCGTGGACCTGGACGCCTGGTGCGAACGGCTGCTCGCCGACGTGCCGGCGATCCGCCCGCTGGCCCCGGCCCTGCGCGCGAGCCTGCACCGGCGCCAACTGCTCGCGGTCTACCGGCTGCGCAGCGCGCGACTGGCCGTACCGGGGCTCGCGCTCGCCGGGGAGGCCGCCCACGCGGTGCACCCGATGGCCGCGCAGGGCGTCAACAGCTCCCTCGGGGACGCCGAGACGCTCGCCGCCTGCCTGGCGGCCGAGGGCGGCGCGCCGGAACCGGCCGCCGTGGACCGGGCACTGCGGGCCTTCGAGGCGGCCCGGCGGCCCCGGCTCGACCACGTCGCCACCGTCAGCCACAACGCCTCCCGCATGATCACCGCCGTGTCCGGGCTGCCGAAGCTTCTCGGCGCGCGGATGATGCGCCGCACCGCCGCCAACCCCCGGCTGCTCGGGCTCACCGCCGGCAACCTCTCCGGCACCGACGTGCGGCCGCTGTCCGCCGTCGACCGGCTCTACCAACTGGGGCTGCTGGCCGACCGGCACGCGCACACCCCGTCCCCACCGGTCCCGTCGGAGAGTGAACGATGATGACGCCTGCCACCGCCGTCGGGACGCAACCCCCGGCCGACCTGTCCATGAACGAGACGCCCTACCCGCCGCTGCCGGGGATCCGGCGGGTGGTCGCCGACGCCGCCGCGACGCTCCAGCGTTATCCGGACCGCACGTCGTCGGCGCTGGTGGCGGCGCTGTCGGCGCGGCTCGGTGTGGGCCCCGAGGCGATCCTCGTCGGTCCCGGCTCGGCCGGGCTGTGCCAGCACCTCGTGCAGTCCCTCGGGCCGCGCCCGGACGTCGTCCATCCGGCCCTGTCGTTCGAGGGCTACCCGCTGATCATCGGCAACGCCGGCGCCCGCGCGGTGCCGGTCCCGATGCGCGGGTACGACCACGACCTGCCGGCCATGGCGGACGCGGTCACCGACCGGACCCGGTGCGTGCTGCTGTGCAACCCCAACAACCCGACCGGTACGGCGCTGCGCCGTGACGACGTCGAGGCGTTCCTGGACCGCGTCCCGGCCGACGTGCCGGTGATCGTGGACGAGGCGTACCGCGAGTTCGTCACCGACCCGCGCTCCCCGGACGGGATGGACCTGTACCGCGCGTACGGCAACGTCTGCGTGCTGCGCACGTTCTCCAAGGCGTACGGGCTGGCCGCGCTGCGCGTCGGGTACGCCGTGGTGCCGCCCCGGCTCACCCGGGCCGCCGCGCTCACCGGGGCGGTGTTCTTCCCCTCCGCGCTCGCCCAGGCGGCCGCGGTGGCGAGCCTGACACCGGAGGTGGGCGTCGAGCTGACCCGGCGGTGCACCGACCTGGTGGCGGCGCGTACCCGCCTGATCGGCGCGCTGCGCGGCCTCGGGCTCACCGTCGCGCCGAGTGAGGCCAACTTCGTGTGGCTGCCGCTGGGGGAGCGGGCCGTGCCGTTCGCCGAGCGGGCCCGGGAGGCGGGCATCCTGGTGATGGCGCTACCGGGCGCCGGGGTCCGGATCACCGTCGGCGCTCCGGAGGCGAACGAGCGGCTGTGCGCGGTCGTCCGCGCCGCGCTCGCCGACGGGCTCTGACCGGCCCGCCGGCGCCAGCGCGGCCACGCTCAGGTAGCCCAGGCCGGGCTCGTAGTCGGCCACCACCACCGGCCGGGGCCGCGCCGCGTCCGCGTCGAGACGGTCCAGCAGCGCCCACCAGACCCCGGTGGACGGCTGCCGCTCCGGACCGGTGGTCACCGCGCCGCCGCCGGGACCGGGCCACGCGGCCGCGAGATCGGCGCCGAGCACGACCGCGACATCGGTACGCCCGGCCGTCAGCTCGCACACCTCGCCCGCCGCGAACGCCGCGACGTCGCCGGGGCCGACGTCGGCGTGCTGGCGCAGCCCGGTCACCCGCGCCCCGTCGCTCCGGGCGCTGTCGTCGGCCGCGGTGCCGTAGAGCATGGCCACGGCCCGGTGGCGGGCCGGTACGGGCACCGCCGCGTCGTACGGCAGGACCGCCTGCTCGACGGTGACCAGCAGGGCGCGGCGGCACCCGTAGTCGCGGGCGATCCGCAGCCCGGTGAACGTCGCCGCCGAACCCTGGTCGCAGAGCGCGAACGACATCGGCGTACCGGGGCACACGTGACTGAGGTACGCCGCGGTGGCCCGCCCGGGCAGCATGTCGTGCACGGCGAACGCCAGCACCAGCAGGTCCACCGGCTCGTCCGGCGGCACGACCGCCGGGATCAGTTCGGCGGCCATCTCCCCGTACGACTGGCCCAGCGCCGCCGACGGCGCGTCGAACAGGCCGTCCGGCACGCGCAGCCCGTACGGCCGGGTCAGGTCCGTCAGGTAGCCGGCGCTGCGCTCGCGCAGCACGGGATCGGCGAGCAGCGCGGCCGGGCCGGTGACCGTGCGGCGTGCGGCCCGCAGCAGGCGCAGCCCGTCGTCCATGCCGCCCTCCCGTACGCCGGTCAGTGCTCGAACACCATGGCGGCGAACGTCGCGCCGTCCCCGGCACCGACCGCCGCGACCAGGTAGCGGTCACCCGGCCGGAGCAGGTCGCGCTGCCGGGCGGTGCGGTAGTTGACGAACGCGTCGGCGCAGAACACGTGGCCGGTCTCGGTCACGTTGTCCAGCAGCACCCGGTCCAGCGGCAGCCCGATCAGCCGGCACAGCCGCTTCCAGGTCATCAGGTTCACGTTGTGCGGCAGCACCAGCCGCAGCTCGGACAGCGCCGTCCCGGCCCGGTCCAGCGCGCGGCCGATCACCTCGGCCAGCGCCGGCCGGTACGCCCGCTGGAACCGTGCCGGGGACTCGCCGCCGGCCACGTCGAACTCGCCCCGCTGGTGGCAGGCGTACGCGAGCAGCCGGTCCCGGCCGCCACCGGCGCTGAGCAGGCAGGCCGACGAGCCCTCGCTGAACACCGACGTCTCCGGGATGAACTGGGCGTCGCGGGTGAACGCCTTCTCCCCGGTGAGCACCAGCGCGATCGGCGGGCCGTCCGGCGTGTCCGGTTCGGACGCGAGCAGCCGCCCGGCCACGTCGATCGCTGCGAGCGCGCTCGCGCAGGACTGCTGGGTGAGCGTGAACGCGAGCGCGTGGCTCAGCCCGAGCGTGTGGCACACCTCGTGCAGCGGGTTGACCGGGTAGGGGGTGACCACCGGGAACGCCCGCCCGTACACCACGAACCGCACCCGCCGCCGCAGCGCGGGCAGCGCGGTGAGGCCGCCCGCCGCGCGCAGCAGCAGGTCGGTCAGGGACAGCCCGGGGTCGCGGCGGACCTCGGTCAGGCCGTGGAAGCGGCCGAACAGGCGGACCTGCATGTCGGTCAGGCCCAGCGGCGCGGCCAGGCTCTCGACCGGCACCCGGCGCTGCGGCAGGAACACCGAGACGGCGTCGATCGCCGTCATACGCGTACCGTCACGACACGGATCAGATCAGTGACGCCGGTGGATGTCAACGCGCGTGCGATCATATCGACGTGGCTCGCTTCCTTTTCGTCGTGCTGCCGGTGGAGTCCCATCTGCACGCCCCGGTCGCCATCGCCCAGCAACTGGAGGCGGCCGGGCACGAGGTGGCCTGGGTCGGGCCGCGCAGCGACCTGCGCCCGCTGGTCGGCCCGGACGCCGTGCTGTTCCCGACCGGCAAGCGCTACTACCGGCCGGACGGCGCGTCCGGGGCGGCCTCGGTGCGCAGCCTCTGGCAGGGGCACGTGCTGCCCGCCAACCGCTTCATCCGCGACGCCGCCGACGCGGCGGTCGAGCGGTACGAGCCGGACGTGGTGGTGGCCGACCAGTACGCGCTGGCCGGCGCGCTCGCCGCGCACCGCCGCGGGCTGCCCTGGGCGACGTTCTGCGTCGGCATGCTGGAGCTGACGCCGCCCACCGGGGAGATGCCCGAGTTCACCGACTGGGTACGCGCCCAGGTCCAGCGGGTGTGGGCGATGACCGACGTACCCGTGGACGAGACGATCGACCTGCGCTTCTCGCCGTACCTCGTGATCGGGCTGACCACGACGGCGCTGACCGGCCCGGCGCCGCTGCCGCCGGGCTGCGTGCTCACCGGGCCGGCACTGGGACGGCGGCCGAACGCGCCCGCGTTCGCCTGGGAGGCGTGGGATCCCGGCCGCCGGCACGTGCTGGTCACCGTCGGCACGATGGCCGAGCATCTCGCCGCCGACTTCCTCCGGCGGATGACGGCGGCGACCGCGCCGCTCGCCGGCCGGGTCCAGGTGATCCTCACCGCCGGGCCCGGCCTGGTGCCCGACCCGCCGCCGCACGTGCTGGTCGCGCCGCGGGTGCCGGTGCTGGAGCTGATGCCGCGACTGGACGCGCTGGTGTCCCACGGCGGGCTGGGCACCGTCTCCGAGGCGCTGGCCCACGGCGTGCCGGTGGTGGTCGCGCCGATCCGGCACGACCACCCGGCGGTGGCGAGTCAGGTGTGCCGGGCCGGAGCCGGTCTGGCGGTCTCCTTCGGCTCGGCGACCCCGGCGGAGCTGACCGCCGCGCTGAGCGCGGTGCTCGACGAGCCGGCGTACCGGGCCGGGGCGCGCCGGGTCGGTGAGTCGTTCGCGGCGGCCGGCGGCGCCCGCGCGGCGGCGGCGCACCTCGCCGCGTTGGCACGGACGGCTCCCGACGCCTGACGCATCGACCGTTGTCCAACGGTCGGCGCGGAACTAGCCTGACCTGACGTACCCGCGCCGGCGTCGTGCCGCACGAGGAGGCTCGATGATCGAGGCCACCGGCCTACGCAAGTCCTTCCGGGTCGGACGCGGGCGCGGCGCCACCACAGTCGACGCGGTACGCGGCGTCGACTTCGCGGTACGGCGCGGCGAGATCGTCGGGTTCCTCGGCCCGAACGGCGCCGGGAAGTCCACCACGCTGCGGATGCTCGCCACGCTGATCCGGCCCAGCGGGGGAGCGGCCACCATCGCCGGGGTCGACCTGCTGCGGGCGCCCGCGCAGGTCCGGCGGCGGATCGGCTTCGTGGCGCAGGCCAGCGGCACCTACGACGACTCGACCGCCCGGCGCGACCTGGTGCTCCAGGCCCGCATGCACGGGCTGTCCAAGTCGGTGGCGCAGGACCTGGCCGTCGGCGCGATCCGCGCGTTCCAGCTCGACGACTTCGCCGACCGCAAGATCAAGACGTACTCGGGCGGGCAGCGCCGCCGCCTCGACGTCGCGCTCGGCGTCATCCACTCGCCGCAGGTCATGTTCCTGGACGAGCCCACCGCCGGGCTCGACCCGCCCAGCCGGGTCCGGATGTGGCAGGAGGTACGTCGGCTGCGCGAGGAGGGCATGACCATCTTCCTCACCACCCACTACCTGGACGAGGCCGACAGCCTCTGCGACCGGGTCTCGATCATCGACGCCGGGCGGATCGTGGCCGAGGGCACCCCGTCGGCGCTCAAACGCGAGATCTCCGGCGACGTGGTCGCCGTCGACTTCGCCACCGCCGACGTCGCGGACCCGACCGGCGGCGACCTGCCGGCCGCGACGAAGCTGCTGGCCGAGGCGCCGTACGTGCACGCGGCCGAGCCGGTCGACGGCACGCTGCGGCTCTACGTCGACAGCGCCGCCACCGCGATCCCGCAGGTCATGCGGGCGCTCTACGACAGGGGCATCGAGCCCGGCGCGATCGAGGCCCGCCGCCCCAGCCTCGACGACGTGTTCCTGGCCAAGACCGGCCGGTCGCTCACCGAGTGACCGGACGCCGAGAGGAGTACGGCGTGAAGCTCGTCCGCGACACCTGGCTGATCTTCCAGCAGGAGGCCGGCCTGATGGTGCGCAACCCGGTGATGGTGGCGTTCAGCCTGGCCCAGCCGATCACCTACCTGATCCTGTTCGCGCCGTTCCTCAAGGTGGTGATGGTCGACCGGGGTGCCTCGTCGTACGCCGACGCGTACCGCATCTACGTACCCGGCCTGTTCGTGGCGATGGGCCTGTTCGGCGGCCTGTTCGCCGGGTACGGGCTGCTCAGCGCGCTGCGCGCGGGCATCATCGACAGGTGCCGGGTGACGCCGGTGAGCCGGACCGGCCTGCTGCTGGGCCGGGCGCTGATGCACGTGTGCCTCAACGTGGTGCAGGCGGTGGTGGTCACGCTGGTGGCGCTGCCGTTCGGCCTGCGGGTGCACCTGGCGAACCTGCTGGTGTCGTACGCGCTGCTGTCGGTGATGGTGCTGCTCAGCACGTCGATCTCGTACGACATCGCGCTGCTGGTGCGCAACGAGAACAGCCTCGGCGTGCTGGTGAACACCGTCGGCCAGCCGGTGTCGCTGCTCGCCGGCGTGCTCATCCCGCTCGTACTGGCGCCGATGTGGATCCAGCGGGTCGCGGTGTGGAACCCGTTCGCCTGGGCCACCGACGGCATGCGCGCGCTGTTCGCCGGCCAGATCACCCAGACCGTGGTGTGGCAGGGCGCGCTCATCATGTCCGGGCTGGCCGCCGCCAGTCTGTTCTGGTCGTCGCACCTGTTCAACCGCGAGGTCTCCTGACCGTGCGTGCATCGACCATTGTCTCAGCGTGGCGAGCGCTCTAGCCTGATCGTGTCCCCGCTCGGCGGCCGGTACGGGGCGCGGCCGCGACGCGTGTCAGCTGAGGAGGCCACTCGTTGGGTGCCGACAACTTCCGGGCGACGCTGGCGGCCGACATGGAGCTGGGCGCGGGCAACGTGCTGCTCCGGCTGGCCGAGCACGGCGCCGACATGGACATGCACCGGGTGACGTTCGACGCCGACGTCGACGGCATTCCCGCCTGGACGCCGCTGTCGCTGGCGACGCTCACCGACCGGGTCGCGGCCCGGGCCGCCTGGTTCCGGGCGCGCGGCGTCCGCCGGGCCGACCCGATCGCGGTGTACGTGACCTCCGCACCAGACGTGTTCCTCAACTTCCTGGCGCTGACCTGGCTCGGCGCGATCCCGGCGCTGATGAACGGCAACATGCCGGTCCCGCTGGCCGCCGAGTTCGTCAGGCGGCTGCGCGGGGCCGGGGTGGTGGTCGACGCCGACCACGCCGCCCTGGCCGAGCACGACCTCGGCGCGCCGATCCTCGGCGACGCGGCGCAGACCGGCACCGGCGACCCGGCGCAGGCGCCGCCGCACCACCGGCACCACCCGCAGGAGCCGGTGGTCATCACCCACTCCTCGGGCACCACCCGGGTACCCGCCGCGATCGTCCACTCGCACCACGGCCTGTTCGCCGCGATCCGCGCGGTCCGGCTCACCGAGTCCCGGCCGTACGGCGAGGTTCGGGAGATGTCCGCGCTGCCGGCCGCGCACGCCGCCGGCATCATCACGCTCAACCAGGCGCTCTGCAACGGCTACCAGCTGCTCTGCCTGTCCGCGCAGGGCGGCCCGTTCGCGCACAGCGCGGAGACGATCCTTTCCGCGATCGAACGGTGGCGCCCCACCGGCGTGTTCGGCTTCGCGGTGACCTGGTCCGAGCTGGCCCGGGTCGACCTCACCACCCGCGACCTCAGCTCGGTGCGCAACTGGTTCAACACCGGCGACTGCGCGCACGAGGCGCACGTACGCCGGCTCGTCGCCGTCGGCAGCCATCCCGCGTACACCCGGGACGGCATGGTCGACGTCCCCGGTTCCAAGTTCGTCGACATGCTCGGCTCCACCGAGATGGGGCACGGCGCGTTCCGGATCACCCACCGGCTCGGCAGCGACCGCTACGACCGCTGCGTCGGCAGGCCGTACCCGTTCGCCGAGATCGCGCTGCTCGACGTGGAGACCGGCGAGGAGGTTCCGCCGGGGCAGGTGGGGCACGTCGGCCTCAAGTCGCCGACCCTGGCGCTCGGCTACTGGAACGACTCGGTCACCACGTACCGCACCCGGCTGGGCGGCTACTACCTGACCGGCGACCTGATGTACCGCGACGAGGCCGGCGACTACCACCACGTCGACCGGGCCAGCGACGCGGTCGACCTCGGCGGCGGCACCTGGCTGTACACCGCGCTGTCCGAGGAGCGCATCCTCCGGCACTGCCCGGACGTCCGCGACTGCACCGTCCTCGCGGCGACGGGGGAGGACGGCACGACCGTCACCGACGTGCTGCTCCTGCTCGCCGCCGACGCCGATCCGGCGCACGACCGTACCGACCGGGTCCGGGCCGCGCTGGGGCCGTCGGTGGCCGCGACGCTGCGCCGGGTGGTGACGGTCCCCGACGACGACGTGGTCACCGGGCCGACCGGAAAGGTCCGCAAGTTCCTCATGCGACAGCGGCTGCTCGCCGACGCCGGAGCGCCCCGCACCGGCTGACCGGGGGACATCGACGGCTGGCGCGACCGTGCCAGAATCCAGCCGTGTCCTACCTCCCCTCGCAGCCGTACCCGCCGATGCCCGGCGGCGTCAGCCCGCTGATCGCCTACCCGCACCCGATCACCCCGCCGCCCGGCTGCGGGGTGCTCGTCGTCTCGGTGAACCGCGGGCCGTACCTGATCCCGGTGCCGGTGACCAGCCGCTTCAAGATCAACCGCCAGGTGGTCGCCATCCCCGGCGAGGGGACCTGGCACGTCGCGGTGCCGGCCGGTGCGCACGACGTCCGGTACACCGACTTCATGGGCGTCCCGCTCGTCACCACGACGCTCGCGGTACAGCCGGGGGCCGCGCACCACCTCGCGTTCCGCTTCGGCGGGTGGCGCAACCGGGTGTACGACGGCTACGGCACCGACGTCACCCGGTTCGGCCTGTGGTCCAACTACAGCGTCATGCTGGTCCTGCTGCCGGTGATCGGCCTGGCCTGCTGCGGGGCGTTCGGGCTGCTCATCGGCTCGACTCCCTGATCCGGCCCGGCCGGCGGGCCTGGTCGCTCCGCTAGCGCAGCGACCAGGTCTGCTTCACGTTGAACACGCAGGTCCAGGCGTTCAGCGGTGCGCCCGCGGCGTGCCCGTCGACGTCCAGGCAGCGGTCGGTGGCCCGGTTGAACAGCGACCGCCGGCCCTGGCTCTCGATCCACTCCCACTTCTGCGCCGGGTTGCCGCTGCACCACGCCGTCTGCACCGGCACGCCGTCGCGCTTCTCGCCCCACGCCACGTCCAGGCAGAGGCCGCCCTCGACCCGGACGCTGCCGTCGGACGCGAACGTCCACCACTGGAAGCGCTCCTCCCGGCAGGCCCGCAGCACGACGCGTACGCCGTCCCCGCTGCCGCCGCTGGCACACAGGCCGGTCTCCTTGCCGACGAGTTGCTTGGCGCCGGCCGGGCGGACCGGCGCGGGCGGCTTCGCCGGCTCCTTCGACGTGCCCGCTTCCGGCGCCGACGTGGACGGGCGCGCGGCCGACGAGGCCGGCGGCTTCGGCGTCCGCGTGCCGGGCGACGGCGTGCCGGAAGTCGCCGGCGCGCCCCGCAGCCGGCCGTCGAGGGCGTAGAAGTCGGTGAACTCCCGGACCGTGCGCAGGAACGCCTGCGTCCCGGCGTCGAAGTCGCCGCCGGTGTGGCGCACGGCGTCGGTCCCGTCGCGGTACGCCGCCAGCGCCAGCAGGTCCGGGTCGCCGTCGAGCGCGGCCAGCTCCCGCCGCAGCGCGCAGAGCGTGGCGCCCGCCGCCGGCACCGCTGCCTGCGGATCCCAGGGCGAGGCGCCGGACGGGCCGTACGCACGCCACAGCTCGGGCCGGAACTGGGCGATGCCCTTGCGGCCACCGTCGCCGAGCAGGTTCGGGTCGAAACCGGAGGAGGCCATCAGCTGCGCGGCGACGGCGGCCGGCGGCACCTGCGGGCACACCGAGCCGGCCCGGACCACGAGGCGGACGTACGCGGCGGGGACCGCCTTGGGCTGCCGGCGCTCGCCCTCGCCGCCGGCCGGCCCGGTCTCGGCGAAGCCGTCCTGCCGCCCGTAGTAGGCGGCGTACCGGCCGGCCTCGTCGACGTACGGGACCGCCGCCGACGGCACCCCCTCGGCGGCGCGTACCTCCTCGAACCCGGTGTGGAACGCGGCGAGCGACAACCGCCACGGGTCGCCCGGGACGGCAGACGCGCGCACCTGCCCGGCCAGGTCGCACATGTGGTGGGCGAGCGCGAGGATGTTGGCGGCACCGTCGGTGCGCTGCGCGTCCGGCCACGGCGCCCAGGTCCGCCACCGCTCGTCGTCCAGCCCGGCCAGGCCCCGGCCGCCGGACGCGGTGCGCTCGGCCCGCGCGTCCAGACCCGACTCGGCCATCAACTGCCCGGCCAGCCGCGCCGGGGTCAGCGCGGGGCAGGAGCGGGCGGCGGTCCGGATGGCGGCCAGGTGCTCGGCGGAGACGGCCCGGCCGGCCGGCTCGTCGTCGCGCGCGGTGGCGACGCTCCCGCTGAGGGCGGCGACCGCCAGGCTCAGCGCCGCCAGCCCGGCGGCGCCGGCGGCGACGACGCCGCGCGGGATCCGGCGCGGCCGCTGGCGCGCGCCGGGGGCATCGGGTGTCACAGGGCGGTCCCTCCGGTGATGACGGACGCCCTGCCGGTGCGCGGCGTCCTCGGTTCACCCGGCCGGAATCGGGTCCGATCCGGTCCGGCCGTCATTGAACCGAGCGTCCGGCGAGCCGTCAAATGTGGACGGTGGTGCCCGGCCCGGACCGCCCGCATGGGTCGAGCGGCGAGGACGGTGTTGATCCGGAACGGAACCGAAAAGTTTCGGGATCCTGTCCTTTACGGTGGCGGTCGAGCGCCCTTCGACGGCCCGTCGACGCTGATCGGAGACCCTTCCCGGCGGCAGTAAGGCCCGTTCAGAACCGCCGCCGGGGTTACCACAACATTTCCGGAACTTGTTGACAGGATGAACCGGGGCTCCAATACTGTGGCCATCGGCGTATCTCGATTGACGTCGATGTCCGACCACCACCGTGGCGCGGCTGTCGCCCCGGTCCCGCCGTCCGCGGGCGGGCGAGCACCCGCGGCTCGCGCCACCGGAAGCTGGCCGCCCGCCAGCCGTCACAGGGAGGAAACCCGTCCATGAAAGACGCCCCCGTCCGTACGGGCATCCGCAGGCGCGGACGCCTCAGGATGGCCCTCGGCGGCGCCTGTGCCGTGGCGCTGATCGCCGCCGGGGCGACGGCCGTCGCGTCAGGTCCGGCCTACGCCGACACCACCGTCACGTCGAACTCCACCGGCACCAACAACGGCTACTTCTATTCCTTCTGGAAGGACAGTGGCAACGTCTCCATGACCATGGGTAACGGTGGTCAGTACAGCACCCAGTGGAGCAACATCAACAACTTCGTCGCCGGCAAGGGCTGGAACCCGGGCGGCCGCCGCACGGTCAGCTACTCCGGCAGCTTCAACCCGTCCGGCAACGCGTACCTGACGCTCTACGGCTGGACGCGCAACCCTCTCGTCGAGTACTACATCGTGGACAGCTGGGGCAGTTGGCGCCCGCCGGGCAGCGGCTACATGGGTTCGGTGTCCTCCGACGGCGGCACGTACGACGTCTACCGCACGCAGCGGGTCAACGCCCCCTCGATCGAGGGGACCCGGACGTTCTACCAGTACTGGAGCGTCCGCCAGTCGAAGCGCGTGGGCGGCACCATCACCTCCGGCAACCACTTCGACGCCTGGTCGCGCTACGGCATGAACCTCGGTTCGCACGACTACCAGATCCTGGCCACCGAGGGCTACCAGAGCAGCGGAAACTCCAACATCACGATCGGCGGGACCGGCGGTGGCAACCCGACCACCCCGCCGCCGAACAACGGTGGCTGCACGGTCAGCGTCAGCCGCGCCGAGGAGTGGGGCGACCGGTTCAACGTGACCTTCTCGGTCAGCGGCACCAACAACTGGGTGGTCAGCATCCAGACCCAGGGCGGGCAGAGCCTGCAGAACAGCTGGAACGCGTCGATCAGCGGCACCAGCGGCACGCTCACCGCGCGCCCGAACGGCAACGGCAACAACTTCGGCATCACGCTCTACAAGAACGGCAACAGCAACACCCCGACGGCGACCTGTTCCGCCGCCTGAGCCCTTTTCCGGGGAGGGGGTGCCGCGCCTGGCGCGGCACCCCCGTTTCGTGTGCCCGGAGGGCGATGATGTGACGGCCGACACACCTGGGTAAAAACTTGATTGATTCCAAAAGACCGGACTAAGGTCGTCGCATGACGGCCGACTTCGAGACGCAGCTCCGGGCGGTCTCGTTGCGGGTGACCCGGCCCCGCCTGGCGGTGCTGTCCGCGCTGCGCGACCACCCGCACGTCGACACCGACACGGTGATCGCCCTGGTCCGCGCCGAGCAGCCCACCGTGTCCCACCAGGCGGTCTACGATGTGCTCCGGGCACTCACCGACGCCGGGCTGATCCGGCGCATCCAGCCGGCCGGCGCCACGGCCCGCTACGAGTCACGGGTGGGAGACAACCACCACCACGTCGTGTGCCGTTCCTGCGGCGCCATCGCCGACGTCGAGTGCGCCGTCGGCCGCGCCCCCTGTCTCACCGCCTCGGACGACCACGGCTTCGTGGTGGACGAGGCGGAGGTCGTCTACTGGGGCACCTGCCCCGGCTGCGCGGCCGACCGCACCGCCCAGTGATCCGCCAGTTCGGAAGGAAGCAGATGAGCGACACCCAGGACAACCGGCCCGTCAGCCCGCAGGGCGTGGACGCCAAGGAGGCGGCCGGCTGCCCGGTCGCGCACGACTCGGTGACCGCGCACGGCAGCGAGAGCGAGAACCCGGCGATCGACTCGCCGACCCCGAAGACCGGCGGTCGTCCGCGCAGCAACCGCGACTGGTGGCCCAACCAGCTCGACCTGTCGGTGCTGCACGCCCACTCGTCCAAGGGCAACCCGCTGGGCCCGGAGTTCAGCTACGCCAAGGAGTTCGCGAAGCTCGACGTCGAGGCGCTCAAGCGGGACATCACCGAGGTGCTCACCACCTCGCAGGACTGGTGGCCGGCCGACTTCGGCCACTACGGCGGCCTGATGATCCGCATGAGCTGGCACGCCGCGGGCACCTACCGCATCGAGGACGGCCGCGGTGGCGCCGGCGACGGCGGGCAGCGCTTCGCCCCGCTGAACAGCTGGCCGGACAACGCCAACCTGGACAAGGCCCGTCGGCTGCTCTGGCCGGTCAAGCAGAAGTACGGCCAGAAGATCTCCTGGGCCGACCTGCTGGTGCTCGCCGGCAACGTGGCGCTGGAGTCGATGGGCTTCAAGACCTTCGGCTTCGGTTTCGGCCGGGAGGACGTCTGGGAGCCGGAGGAGATCTTCTGGGGCCCCGAGGACACCTGGCTGGGCGACGAGCGCTACGCCTCCGAGAAGGAGATGGTGGCCGGCGTCGGCGCGACCGAGATGGGTCTGATCTACGTCAACCCGGAGGGCCCGCGCGGCAACGCCGACCCGCTCGCGGCGGCGCACTTCATCCGTGAGACGTTCCGCCGGATGGCGATGAACGACGAGGAGACCGTCGCGCTGATCGCCGGCGGCCACACGTTCGGCAAGACCCACGGCGCGGGCCCGGCCGACGCGCACGTCGGCCCCGAGCCGGAGGCCGCGCCGCTGGAGGCGCAGGGCCTGGGCTGGCTGAGCACGTACGGCGAGGGCAAGGGCGGCGACACGATCACCAGCGGCCTCGAGGTCACCTGGACCGACAAGCCGACCCAGTGGAGCAACCGGTTCTTCGAGATCCTCTTCGGCTACGAGTGGGAGCTGACCACCAGCCCCGGCGGCGCCAAGCAGTGGGTCGCCAAGGACGCCGAGGCGATCATCCCGGACGCCCACGACCCGTCGAAGAAGCACAAGCCGACCATGCTGACGACTGACCTGTCGCTGCGCGTGGACCCGGCGTACGAGAAGATCTCCCGCCGCTTCCTGGAGAACCCGGACGAGTTCGCGCTGGCGTTCGCCAAGGCCTGGTACAAGCTGCTGCACCGGGACATGGGCCCGGTCAGCCGCTTCCTCGGCCCGTGGGTGCCCGAGGCCCAGCTCTGGCAGGATCCGGTGCCGGCCGCCGCGCACGAGTTGGTGAACGACGCCGACGTCGCCGCGCTCAAGGCGAAGGTGCTGGAGTCCGGCCTCACCACCGCCCAGCTGGTCTCCACCGCCTGGGCCTCGGCCGCGAGCTACCGCTCCACCGACAAGCGCGGTGGCGCCAACGGCGCGCGGATCCGGCTGGAGCCGCAGCGCAACTGGGAGGTCAACCAGCCCGAGCAGCTCGCCACCGTGCTGACCACCCTGGAGGGCATCCAGCAGGAGTTCAACGCGGCCGGCGGCGCCCAGATCTCGCTCGCCGACCTGATCGTGCTGGCCGGCTCGGCCGCTGTCGAGCAGGCGGCGCGCGACGCCGGCGTCGAGGTCACGGTGCCGTTCCACCCGGGTCGTACCGACGCCACCCAGGAGCAGACCGACGTCGAGTCGTTCCGGGTGATGGAGCCGCGTGCCGACGGGTTCCGCAACTACCTGCGGCCGGGTGAGAAGACCCAGCCGGAGGTGCTGCTCGTCGACCGCGCGTACATGCTGAACCTGACCGCGCCGGAGATGACCGTCCTGGTCGGCGGCCTGCGCGCGCTCGGCAACAACGTCGGCGGCGCCGCGCACGGCGTGCTCACCGACCGGCCCGGCGTGCTCACCAACGACTTCTTCGTCAACCTGCTCTCCCCGGGCACCCGGTGGAAGGCGGCGGAGTCCGAGGAGCACGTGTACGAGATCCGGGACCTGGCGACCGACCAGGTGAAGTGGACCGCCACCGCGGTCGACCTCATCTTCGGCTCCAACTCGCAACTGCGGGCGCTCGCCGAGGTCTACGCCAGCGACGACGCGCGGGAGAAGTTCGTCCGCGACTTCGTCGCCGCCTGGACGAAGGTCATGGAGCTGGACCGCTTCGACCTGGCCTGATCCGCCACATCTGAGCGAGCCCCGGTCCGTCGCGCCGCGACGGGCCGGGGCTCGTCCGTGTCCGGCGGGCGTCGGGGATCAGCCGTACGCACCCGCCCGCCCGCAAACGTTGGAAAATCTGCTCGGAAGTTGCGGTCGTCCCGCGAAGCGGTTCGCCCCGTCCCGAGCAGCGGGATCTCGGTCGAGCGCCGACCCGCTCGGTCCAGCATGGATCGCCGCTGGTGGCCGGGAATCCGGGCCCACTCGTGTTGCCTGCTGGTTTCGAAAACTTTGCCGCAAGCTATTGCAAAGACTTTCATGGATGGCGCATGGTGTTCGCTACCCGGGACGGCCGCCCCACCCCCGTTCACCCTTTCGAACCCACGGAAGAGGTCCCCCAGCCATGCACTCCGCCAGGCCACACCCCCGTGGCCGCGCCGGTCGCCTGCTGCTCGCCGCCGCGCTCGTCGCGGCCGGCGGCACGGTCGCCGTCGCCGCCGCCACCACCGCCCCCGCCCCCGCCCGCGCCGCCGTCGCCCTCAACGACAGCGAGGTGACCGCCAACCTCTGGGAATGGAACTGGACCTCGGTCGCCGCCGCCTGCACCGACCACCTCGGACCGGCCGGATACGGCGCGGTGCAGGTGGCACCGCCGCAGGAGTCGGTGAAGCTGCCCGCCAGCGCCGACGGCGCGTACCCCTGGTACGAGGTGTACCAGCCGGTGTCGTACAAGCTGGACAGCCGGTTCGGCAACCGCCAGCAGTTCGCCGCGATGGTCACCGCGTGCCACAACGCCGGTGTGCGCGTCTACGTCGACGCGGTGGTCAACCACATGGCCGGCACCAACAACCCGGCCGGTACGCGCGGCTACGCCGGCACCGAGTTCTCCGGCTACAACTACCCGGCCGTGCCGTACGGCGACGGTGACTTCCACCGCCCCGGCGACAACTGCCCGACCGGCGGCGCGATCAGCGACTGGAACAACGAGGCCCAGGTGACCAGCTGCGAGCTGCTGTCGCTGTCCGACCTCTACACCGAGAAGGAAGCGGTCCGCAACAAGATCGCCGGCTACCTGAACGACCTGATCGGGCTCGGCGTCGACGGCTTCCGGGTCGACGCGGTCAAGCACATCCGCAAGGACGACTTCGCGGCGATCCTCGGCAAGCTGAACAACACCGTCGTCGAGGGCCGGCGCCCGTACGTCGCGCAGGAGATCTTCGACGGGGCGAGCAACCCGGCGTTGCAGGCCCGCGCCTACATCGGCAACGGCGACGTGCTCGACTTCGCGTACGCCAAGGGCATCCGCTCGGCGTTCCAGGGTTCGATCTCGGCGCTGGCGAACGTGCCGAACTGGAACCTCGACGCGCCCGGCGCCAACGTCTTCTCCATGGTCACCAACCACGACCTGGAGCGCGACGGCGTGGTGCTGTCGTACAAGAACGGCACCGACTACGTGCTGGCGAACTACTTCGCGCTGGCCTACCCGCACGGAAAGCCGTCGGTCTACGACAGCTTCACCTGGTCCAACCGCAACCAGTCCCCGCCGCATGACGGCACCGGCCGGGTCACCGACACCGTCTGCGGCGCCGCCTGGAACTGCCTGAGCCGCACCACCGGCGTCAAGGGCATGGTCGGCTGGGCCAACGCGGCCCGCCCGGTGAAGACCGTCTCGGACTTCACCACGGTCAACAGCAACGTGATCGGCTTCCACCGGGGCGACCGGGCGTGGATCGGCATCAACGACTCCGGCTCGGCCACCACCGCCACCTTCGTCACCGGGCTCGCCGACGGCCGGTACTGCGACGTCATCTCCGGCGTCGCCACCGGCAGCGGCTGCACCGGCTCCACGGTGACCGTGTCCGGGGGCCGGGCCACAGTGACCGTCCCGGCCAACGACGCGGTCGCGATCCACGTGAACGCCCGGCCGGGCGCGAGCCCGTCCCCGTCGGCCTCCCCGACCGCGTCCCCGTCGGCCTCGCCGACCGCGTCGCCCACCGTCAGCCCGGGTGACCGGATCGCCACCACGTTCACCGTCGCCGCGAACGTGGCCGCCGGGCAGGACGTCTACGTCGTCGGTAGCATCCCCGAGCTGGGCTCGTGGACGCCCGCGAACGGCGTCAAGCTCGCCGCGCAGGGCGGTGGCACCTACCGCGCCACCGTCAGCCTGCCCCGGTCCACCGCGGTGGAGTACAAGTTCGTCAAGCTGACCGCCGCCGGCGCCGTCACCTGGGAGTCCGGCGCGAACCGGACGCTCAGCACCCCGGCCGGCGGTACGTACGCGGTGACCGAGACGTTCCGCGGCGACACCGTCAGCACGACTGTGGCCACCACGTTCTCCGCCACCGCGACCACCGTCTACGGGCAGAACGTGTTCGTGGTCGGCAACATCCCGGCGCTCGGCGGCTGGAACCCGGCCGCCGCCGTCGCGCTCTCGCCGGCCGCCTACCCGGTCTGGCGGGCCACCGTCGACCTGCCCGCGAACACCGCTGTCGAGTACAAGTACGTCAAGAAGAACCCGGACGGCACGGTGATCTGGGAGTCCGGCGCGAACCGGACGCTCACCACGCCGGCCGGTGGCACCCGGGCCGTCAGCGACACCTGGCGCTGACGATCGTGCGGCCCGTCCCCCTCACCCCTGGGGACGGGCCGCATCCGGTCAGGCCCGGACCCTGGCCTCGGCCTCCGACGCGGTGATGACGCCTTCGCGGCCTCCGCCCCGGACCGCCGCCACTGCCGTGGCCAGGCACGCCACCGCGGCGAGCACCAGCGGCGGCCGGCCGCCGGCCGCGACCGCCGCCGACCCGAGCGGGATGGCCAGCGTGATCGGGCCGAACATCGCGGTGTTCGCGGTCCCGGCGACTCGTCCGAGCATCGCCTGCGGCGTGTACGTCTGCACGGCGGTGACCGCCGCGACGAGCGTCCACGGCAGACCGACGCCGATCACCACCGAGGCGGCCACAGTGCCCGGCCACCAGGGCAGGCAGCGCCCGAGACAGCCGGCCGCGAACAGGACCGTGCCGGCGGCACCGACCGCGATCTCACCGTGGCGGCGGACCAGCCGGCCGACCACCAGCCCGGCGAGCAGCGATCCGGCACCCTGGGCGCCGGCGAGCACGCCGAGGAAGGTGGACGGCAGCTCGAGGCCGGTGACCACCACGTCGTACAGCGCCGCGGTGGTGAAGCCGGACATCGCGATGGACACCGCCGCGAGCGCCACGGGTACGCGTACCGTCCGCCGGGCCAGCAGCGTGGCGAGCCCGTCCCGCACCCCCGCCGGGCGTGCGGCCGGGGGAGCGGGAACGGTCCGCGTCAGGCGCAACGCGCCGTACAGGGCGGCCACGATCACCGGTACGACGGCGGCGAGCACCGCGACGACGTGTCCGCCCCGCCATGCGTACAGGCCCGCCCCGGCCAGCGGCGCCACCAGCTTCACACCCTCCTGCGCGCTCGACCGCCAGCCGTTGACGTCGGCCAGCCGGGCCGGGGGGAGTGCGGCGGGCAGCAGCGCGGTCTCGCCGGCGTCGACGAGCACGTAGCCGATCCCGTAGGCGAGCGAGACGGCGTAGATCAGCCACGCCTCGCCGGGCCCCCGTACCGCCAGCAGGCTCAGCAGCGCGGCGGCGAGCGCGAGGTTGACGCCGATCACCAGCGGACGCCGGGGCACCCGGTCGAGCAGGCCGCCGAGCCACGGGCCGGCCAGCGTCGGGGCGTAGACGCAGAGCCCGGCCAGCGCGGCGAGCCCGGTCGAGCCGGTCAGGTCCAGGATCCAGATGCCGCAGACCAGGGCCATGGCGCTGCCGCCGAGGCCGGACAGCAGCGAGACGGTCACGAACAGGACGGCGTTGCGGCGCATGGATCCCCCGAGAGATTGAGTCTGGTGGACTCACATCCTCCGGAGTTGAGTTAGTGCGAGGCAATGCCCCGGGCGTACGTCAATGCGGTGTTGACAGTGCGGCGGCGATGCGCCGGGCGGCGTCGCGTGCCGGAGCGGGCAGCCGCCGCCCGGCCCTGGCCAGGTCGTCGGCGAGGTGTCCCGCCAGCGTGTGCAGCGGCCCGGCACCGGCGTCCAGCGCGAGCGCGCAGGTGCGGCGCGTCAACGCCGCGCGGGGGAAGCGGCCGTCCCACGCGCGGTCCGCCTCGATCCAGCGGTGCAGGTCGGTGACCGCCGCCCGCAGCACGGGCAGGTCGGGGGCGCCGGCCGGATCGAGCCGGGACAGGCGGGCCCGCCGGGCCGCGACGAGGCGTTGCCGGCGCTGCTCGGCGGCCTGCCGGCTGCCCAGGCCCAGCGCCCGCGCGATCTCGGCCCAGGTGGCACCGTCGTGCCGGGCCCGGTCGATCAGGTCCAGCTCGCGGTCGTCCAGCCGGACCCGGGCCGCGGCGATCTCGGACAGGTGGTCCAGGGTCACCTGTCAACGCTACATTGACACCCGCCTCGGCGCGTCAGTCCTCCGGGACGCCCGGGCCCACCTCGCCGCGCGCCAGACGCTCGGCGTTGCGGTCGGCCTCGCTCTCCGCGTTCTCCGCCCCGGCGCCCGGATCCCGGGTACGCCGCCCCTCGGCGTCCTGGAACACCTGCCCGCGCTCGAGCGCGCCCTCCTGCTGCCGCTGGAACTGCTCCGGATCGGTCATGACCGTCAGGTGCCCCGGCGGCCACGCGGCAAACCGGTACGTCAGCGCGGCGGCGCCACGTAGAGCGCGGTCCGGCAGCCGGTCTCGCCCGGCTCCAGCCAGATCCGGTCGTACCCGGGGGATTCGATCTTCCCGGCCGGCGTGCGGACGAGCAGCAGGCAGTCCCGTTCGGCCGGTACGCCGACGGCGGCGACGAGCGCGCCCTCGTGCACCGTCGTGTCGACGGTGATCCAGTCCTGCGGGAAAGCCGCCCGCACCGCGTCCGCCAGCGTCTCCGGGGTGGCGGTGCGCAGCACGGCGGTGAGCCGCTGCCGCCCGTCCTCGGGCACCCTCGGCACCGGCGCGGCGGTGGGCGGCGAGGGAGCGGGGCCGCTCGGACAGTCGATCTCGTGGTACGTCGTGTAGCGGTAGAGCTCGAACTCGTAGCGGTAACAGCGCGCGGCCTCACCGGCGCTGTTGCTCGCTCCACCGATCGACACCGGCGGCTGCTCCGGCACCGTCACCACGAACCGCACGTCGACGGTGGCCCGCTCGTTCCCGGCGGTGCGCCCGGACCAGGCCAGCGCCTCCCGCCGGACTGTCACACCGCCGCCGGACGCGGCGTCCGTCGGCTCCTGGACGATCTCGGCCGCCGCGATCGACCCGGCGTCCCGCGCCCGGTTGCGGTGCCCCAGCTCCGTGTTGAGCTGCTTCGCCTCCGCCGTCGCGGTGTCGCGCGCCAGCGCGTCGCCGCTCTCCTCCCCGATCCCCCTCCCGCACCCGGCCGACGCGAGGAGGAGCACTGCGAGCATCCACCGGAGCCACCGGTGACGGGACGGCGGTGTCGGCCCGGTGGCGGCGCGTGTCCGGTTCACCGAGCGGACGTTACCGGCGCGCCGGGCGCCGCGCTGCCCCGTGACGAGGGGGCCGTTGGTCCCGGATCCGACAGGCCCTCGGCCCTGCGATCCGTGCCCGCCCGCGCGGCATGCTGGGACTGCCCGGCGCGGGCGGCGACGACATGGAGGACGATGTGGTGATCAACGGCGGGCCGGCGACAGCGACGACGCCCACCGAGATCTCTCCGGCCCCCGCGACCGGGCTCGGCTCGGCCGAGGCGGCCGCCCGGCTGCGCGCCGACGGGCCGAACACCGTTGCCGCCCCGCGCAAGCGCGGGCTGGCCGGCCGGGTGTTCCGCCAGCTCACCGATCCGCTGGTGGCGCTGCTGCTGGCCGCCGCCGTGGTGACCACGCTGCTGCGCGACTACCCGGACACCGCCGTGATCGTGCTGGTCGTCCTGATCAACACCGCGATCGGCGTGGTGCAGGAGGTACGCGCCGACCGGGCCGTCGCCGCGCTGGACCGGCTCGCCGCACCGACCGCGCGTGTGGTCCGCGACGGCCGTGACCTCGTGCTGCCCGCCGCCGACCTGGTCCGCGGCGACCTGGTCCGGCTGGAGGCGGGCGACGTGGTGCCCGCCGACCTCGATCTCACCGACGCGGTACGCCTCAGCCTGGACGAGTCGGCGCTGACCGGCGAGTCGGTGCCGGTGGCCCGGGTCGCGGGTGAGGAGGCCAGCGCCGGCACCGTGGTCACCACCGGCCGCGCCACCGGAACCGTGGCGCGCACCGGCGCGGCGAGCGCGCTGGGCCGGATCAGCGCCCTGGTCGCGGCGACCCGGCCGGCGCCCACCCCGCTGCAACGACGCCTGTCCTCGCTCGGCCGCGTGCTCGGCCTGACCGCCGTGGTGCTCTCCGGGCTGGTCTTCGCCATCGGCGTGCTCGACGGGCGGCCGGTCACGCAGATGGCCGTCACCGCCGTCAGCCTCGTGGTGGCGGCCGTACCGGAGTCGCTGCCCGCCGTCGTCACGCTGGCGCTCGCCCTGGGCGCGCGCCGGATGGCAGGTAGCCGCGCCATCCCCCGCCGGCTGCACGCGGTGGAGACCCTCGGCTCGGTCACCGTGATCGCCTCCGACAAGACCGGCACGCTCACCGAGGGCCGGATGGCGGTGCAGTACGCGGTCGTCCCCGGCCGCGACCGCTACGCCGTCACCGGCACCGGCTACGCGCCCGACGGCGAGGTGCACCACCGGGGCGAGCCGGTGAGCGCCCCCGACGAGCTGCGTGCCCTCGCCCGCGCCGGGCTGCTCTGCAACGACGCCACCGTGACGCCGCCGACCGACGAGCGGCCCGAGTGGACGGCGATCGGCGACCCGCTGGAGGCCGCGCTCGTCACGTTCGGCGCCCGCTGCGGCCTGGACCCGGACACCACCCGGGACGCCTGGCCCCGCGTCGCGGAGGCCCCGTTCGACCAGGACCTGCGCCGGATGACCACGGTGCACCGCCGCTGTGACGGGCGCTACCTGGTGGTCTGCAAGGGCGCGCCGGAGAACCTGCTGGCCGCGCCGCTGGTGGACGCCGACGCCGCGGAACTGGCCGAGCTGACCGACGCCGCGCACCGGCTCGCCACCGAAGGGCTGCGCGTGCTGGCGGTGGCCTCCGCGGTGGTCGACACCCTGCCCGACCCGGCCCGGCCGACCGGCCTGCGCCCGCTGGGCCTGGTCGCGGTCGGCGATCCGCTGCGCGCCGCGGCACCCGGCATCGCCGCCGGCTTCGAGGAGGCCGGCATCCGGCTGGTCCTCATCACCGGCGACCACCCGGCGACCGCCGCCGCGATCGGCGGACGGCTCGGGCTCTGGCGCGACGGCGACCCGCTCGCCAACGGCGACGACGGCGACCCGGGCGGCGCCCACCCCGAGACCCGGGTGTACGCGCGGACCCAGCCGGAACAGAAGCTCGACATCATCGCCGGCCTCCAGAACCGGGGGCACGTGGTGGCGATGACCGGCGACGGCGTCAACGACGCCCCGGCGCTGCGCCGCGCGGACATCGGTGTGGCGATGGGCGGCGGCACCGAGGTGGCCCGGCAGGCCTCCGACCTGGTGCTCGTCGACGACGACCTGACCACCGTGGCGACCGCCATCGGCGAGGGCCGCCGGATCTACGACAACATCCGCCGCTTCCTGCGCTACGCGCTCGCCGGTGGCGTGGCCGAGATCGCGGTGATGCTGCTGGGCCCGCTGGTGGGCCTGCCGGTGCCGCTGCTGCCGGCGCAGATCCTCTGGATCAACCTGCTCACCCACGGCGTCCCCGGGGTGGCGCTCGGCGCGGAGCCGGCCGAGCCGGGCACGCTGCGCCGGCCGCCCCGCTCCCCGCAGGAGTCGGTGCTCGGCGCCGGCCTGGGCCGGGACGTGCTGGTCACCGGCGGGCTGATCGCCGCGGCGACGCTGGGCGCCGGGGTGTGGGCCGCGGCGGCCGACCGGCCGTGGCAGTCGGTGGTGTTCGTGGTGCTCGGCCTGGCCCAGCTCGGCGTGGCGCTGGCGGTCCGCGCGATCCGTACCCCGGGCTCGCGCGAGCGCAACCTCGCGCTGCCGGTGGCGGTGGCGATCTCCGCTGTGCTCCAGGTGGCGGGTGTGCTGCTGCCGCCGCTGCGCGAGCTGCTCGGCACGTCCCCGCTCAGCGCGCTCGACCTGCTCGCCTGCGCCGCGATCGGCGTACTGCCCGGGCTGGTGCTGCGGCTGACCCGCCGGTTCCGCGGGACCAACGGCCCTCACGCCGGGGCCGTCGGCCCTGCCGGGCCGGCCGCCTGAGCGGCAGGCTGGGGACGAGTGAAGGAGGACGACATGACGATCCACTCGCAGGCCCCCGTCGTGGTGGGCGTGGACGGCTCCGCCGCCTCGCTGGACGCGGTCCGGGTGGCCGCCCGCGAGGCCGCCGACCGGAACCGGCCGCTGCAGGTGGTGCACGCCTTCATCTGGCCGCTGACCCGTGCGCCGCTGACCCCGGCGCCGGGCGCGCCCGCCGGTGCCGGCCTGCGCAACCAGGCCGAACGGGTCGTCGCCGAGGCGGTCGCCGAGGCCGGCAAGGTCGCGCCGGACGTACCTGTCACCGGCGTGGTGGTCGACGGCGCGCCGGCGGCGGTGCTGGTCGCCGAGTCCCGCGAGGCGGCGCTGATCGTGCTCGGCCACCGCGGCCTGGGCGGGTTCGCCGGACTGCTGATCGGCTCGGTCACGCTCCAGGTGTCGGCCCGCGCGCACTGCGCGGTGCTGGTGACGCGCGGGGAGGCGCGCGCCGACGGCCCGGTCGTGGTCGGCGTGGACGGCTCCGAGCTGTCCACCGCGGCGGTCGGGTACGCGTACGAGGAGGCCGCTCGCCGGGGCGCCTCGCTGATCGTGGTGCACGCCTGGCTGCACCCCACCCCGATCGGCCCCGGCGACATCCTGCCGCTGGTGTACGACCCGGAGGCGCTCGCCGAGGAGTCCCGGCGCGTCCTCGCCGAGTCGATCGCCGGCTGGGCCGAGCGTTACCCCGACGTGCCGGTACGGCAGCGGTCGCTGCGCGGCGCCCCGGCCCGGGTGCTGGTGGAGGAGTCGAAGGACGCCCAGCTCGTGGTGGTCGGCGCGCACGGCCGGGGCGCGCTGGGCGGGCTGCTGCTCGGCTCGGTCAGCCACGCGGTGCTGCACCACGCCCACTCGCCGCTGGTGATCGTGCGCAACGGCGCCTGACCCCGCGGCAGCGCCCTGCCAGGCGACAGGGCCGACGGCGCCCGACCCGCGACAGCGCCTGACGCCGCTACGGCGTCAGGCGCTGCGGACCGTGGTGAGGTCGGCCAGCCCGGAGATGGTCAGCAGCGGCTCCAGCAGCGGGCCGGCGATCAGCGTGATCCGGTCGGCGTGCGGGAACAGCGCGGCCAGCCCGGCGCTGTCCAGGTACTCCACCTTGGTGAGGTCCACGACCAGGGGCTCGCCGTCGGGGCGTACGGCGTCGGCCAGCGCGTCGGCGAAGGTGGACGCGTTGCTCATGTCGATCTCACCGACGGCTGCCAGCACGCGGACGCCGTCCGGGCTGTCGCTCGTGGTCAGAGTCAGGGACGTGCTCATGGCGTGATCCTCGCCTGCATGTCGACGGTGGTGCCGGTGGCCCCCGGGGTGACGCTGATGCTGTCCATCAGCGCGCGCATGAGCACGAGTCCCCGGCCGCGGTGCGGGTCGGGAGGCTGGTCCCGGTCGCGCCAGTTGCCGCTGTCGGTGACGCTCAGGCGCAGCGCGCCGGCGGTGGCGGCGGCGCGCAGCCGGATCCGGCCGCCCGGGTCGTCGCGGTGCCCGTGCTCGATCGCGTTGGCGCACGCCTCCCCGGCCGCCACCAGGATGTTGTACGCGTGGGCCGGGGCCAGCCCGCAGCGGTCCAGCCATCCCCGCAGCACACTGCGGACCTCGGCCAGGCGCGTCGACTCGGCGGGGAACTCCAGTTCCAGCGGCCCGGGGTGGCGGTAGAGCAGCAGGGCCACGTCGTCGTGGTAGCCCCCGTCCGGGGTGAGCCGGTCCATGATGTCGGTCGCCAGCACCTCGACCGGCGCGTGGTGACCCTGCTGGATGGCGTCGGTGGCGCGGGCGATGCCGGCGGTGATCGGCTGACGGCGGCGTTCCACCAGGCCGTCGGTGTAGAGCATCAGGGTGGCGCGCGGCGGCACCGTCGCCTCCGCCTCCGGACGTTCCTGCCCGGGGCGTACGGCCAGCGGCCGGGACCGGCCGTGCTGCAGCAGTTCGGGAGTGCCGTCGGCGCGGACCACGATGGCGGGCGGGTGACCGGCGCTGGAGTAGCGCATCAGGCCGGTGACCGGGTCGAGCACACCACAGAAGACGGTGGCGCAGGACGCCCCCGGCAGCAGCGCGGCGAACCGGTCCAGCGCCACGAGCGTCCGGGCCGGGCTCGGGTCCTGCAACAGCAGCGCGCGGCAGGCGCTGCGCAGCTGACCCATCACCGTCGCGGCCCGCAGCCCGTGTCCCACGCAGTCGCCGACCACGATGCCGATCCGCCCGTCCGGCAGTTCGACGGTGTCGTACCAGTCGCCGCCGACCTTGAGCGGCATCGCGGCGGGGGAGTACCGCACCGCGAAACCGGCGGGGAGCTGCGCCGGGCCGAGGATCGCCCGTTGCAGGGCCAGCGCGGTCTCCCGCTGCTGGTCGATCTGGTGCACCCGGTGCAGCCCCTGACCGATGTGGCCGGCCAGCAGCGCCAGCAGCGTCTGGTCCTGCTCGGTGAAGGGCCGCTTCTCGCCCAGGTCGATCCAGAGCGCCATGGTGCCGTGCGGGTGCTCGACGGCGATGCCGGCGCCGTGCGTACGCGTCGCCACCGGGGTCAGCAGTGGGGTGTCCCGCAGCGCGAGCAGGGCCTGCCGGCGCTCCGGCGGCAGCGTGTCCCACCGTGCCGCCGGGTCGGTGGCGGTCACCTCGGGGGCGGGCAGGTCGCCGAAGACGGCGGTGAGCACGCCGGCGGCCCGCCACAGCTTGCGCAGCTCGTCCAGCACCCCGTGCAGCGCGTCGATGAGGTCGTCGGCCTGCGACAGCCGCATGCTGAGCCCGGCCAGGGCGGTCTCCCGCTGCACCGCGTAGTGCTCGGCGGTGACGTCGCGGAACGTGCCGACGATCACCCGGCGGCCGGTGTCCGGGTCGTCGACCCGGTTGAAGGCGGCCGAGATCCAGATCCGGTGCCCGTCGCGGTGGGTCACCGGCACGGTGTACGTGCCACGGGTCTGCCCCACGAGTCTCGAGAACGCCTCCGCCACCTGGCGGTGCGCCTCGGGCTCGGCCTCCCGGTCCGGCCACCACGGGTGCACGGCGGGGTAGGGCAGGTCCTCGGTCCCGTAGCCGAGGATGCCGGTGAACGCCGCGTTGATCTCGACCACCGCGCCGTCCTGGTCGCAGACGAAGAACGCCTCCTGCAACGAGTCGACGAGCGCCGTACGCCAGCGGGCGTGGTGGTTGCGCAGCCGCGCCAGCTCCACGTTCGCCCGGACCCGGGCCAGCAGCTCGGCCGCCGGGAACGGCTTGACCAGGTAGTCGTCGGCGCCTGCTTCCAGCCCTTCGATCGAGGCCTCCTGCCCGGCGCGGGCGGACAGCAGCAGCACCGGGGTGCCGGCCGTCCGCTGGTCGGCGCGCAGCGCGGCGACCAGTTGCAGGCCGTCGAGCCGGGGCATCATCACGTCGCTGACCACCAGGTCGGGGGTGTGCGCGCGGGCGGCGTCCAGCGCGGCCTGCCCGTCGGCGACCGCGTGCACCTCGTGCCCGGCCGAGCGCAGCAGCCGGGTGAGGTACTCCCGCATGTCGGCGTTGTCGTCGGCCACCAGGACGCGGGCCGGCGCCCCGCCGGGCAGCGGCTGGACCGGCCCGCCGGCCGGGTCGTCCCCGCCACCGGCGGCAGTGCCCGGTTCGGCCGGCAGCCAGCGCAGCGCCTCCTGCACGAACGGCTCGGCCGACGCCGGCGTCCGGCCGGTCCCAGCCGGGGCGAGCGCGTCGGCCGGCAGGTGGCCGGTGCCGAACGGCAGCCGGATCGTGAAGGTGGTGCCCCGGCCCACGGTGCTGATCGCGTCGATGTCGCCGCCGTGCAGCGTGACCAGCTCCCGGACGAGGGCCAGGCCGATGCCGCTGCCCTCGTCGGAGCGGGAGCGGGCGTTCTCGATGCGGTGGAACCGCTCGAACAGGCGCGGCATCTCGTCCTCGGGCACACCGATGCCGGTGTCGGAGATCCGCAGCACCGCCGTGTCGCCCTCGCCGCGCAGCTCCACCCGGATGGCGCCGTCGAAGGTGAACTTCAGCGCGTTGCTGAGCAGGTTCAGCACCACCTTCTCCCACATGCCGAGGTCCAGGTGCACCGGCTCGGGCAGGGACGGGCAGTCGACCTCGAAGGACAGGCCGGCCCGTTCGATGGCCGACCGGAAGACGCTCGCCAGGTCGGCGGTCACCGCGGCCAGGTCCACCGGCTCGTAGCGGGCCTGCATCCGCCCGGCCTCGATGCGGGAGAAGTCGAGCAGGCTGTTCACCAGCTTGCCCAGGCGCAGGCCGTTGCGGCGGATGACGTCCAGCTCGGCCCGGACCTGCTCGTCGGCGTCCGGCAACCGGCCGCGCAGCTCGTCCAGCGGACCCATGATCAGGGTGAGCGGGGTGCGGAACTCGTGGCTGATATTGGAGAAGAACGCGGTCTTCGCGCGGTCCAGTTCGGCGAGCTCCTCGGCCCGCCGCTGCTGCGCCTGGTAGCTGCGGGCGCTGGCGATGCCGGTGGCCAGATGCCCGGCGGTCAGCTCCACGAAGCCGCGGTACCCGTCATCCAGCGCCCGGTAGCGGTTCAGCCCGGCGACCAGGAACCCGTACGGCGCACCGCCCTGCTGCCGCAGCGGCACCAGCAGCGCCTCGGCCGGCGCGGCGGGCCAGACACCCGCCGGCAGGTCCGCGAAGGCCGGGCCGTCGAGCGCGACCCGCACCGACTCGCCCTCGGTGAGGGCGCCGGCCGGCCACGGCGCGGCCGGGTCGCCGAGCGACAGCGCGGCCGGGGCCGCCGGGTGCCCGTCCGGCAGGCCGGTCGCCTCCACCAGCCGGGCCCCGCCGTCGTCGTCGTACAGGTAGGCGAGCGTGAACGGCAGGTCCTGCGGGTTGCGGGCCAGTTGGCGGCTGACGAACGCGAGCGTCTCCTGTTCGGTGCGGATGACGCTCGGGTCCGAGCCGAGGTCGCGCAGCGTGGCCATCCGCCGCTCGCCGATGACCCGCTCGGTGTCCTCGCTGACCACGCAGAGCATCCCGACCAAGCCGCCGTCGTCGTCGCGCAGCGGGCTGTAGGAGAACGTGTGGTAGGTCTCCTCCCGGTAGCCGGCGCGCTCGAGGAACAGCAGCAGGCCCTCGTCCCAGGTCGCCTCGCCGGTGCGCAGCACGGTGTCGACGCGCGGGCCGATGTCGTCCCAGATCTCCGCCCACACCTCGTTCGCCGGTAGTCCCAGCGCCCACGGGTACTTGCGGCCGAGCGTGTCCCGCCGGTAGGCGGCGTTGCAGAAGAAGCTGAGCTGCGGGCCCCAGGCCATCCACATCGGGAACCGGGAGGACAGCAGGATCCGCACCGCGGTCCGCAGGCTCTGCGGCCAGGTGGCCGGCGGGCCCAGGGGGTGCGCCGACCAGTCGATCCGCGCCAGGTCCGGCCCGATCTCCGCGTCCACGGCGAAGACGTCGGCACGCGTACGCGGGTCGGTGTCAGCGCCGCTCATCGCCCGAGTCTCCCCCACCCCGTCCGGTCCCGCTCGTCCGGGCCGCGTCGCGGCCTCGTGGTCGCTTCTTGCCCCGTCGCGTCCCCGGCACTCCACCCGGGGCGGGGAGATCTGACTCACGTGACGGCAGCGGGTCAGGGCAGGGGTCGGTGGTGCGGACAAACGAAAGGCAAGGAGACACCTCTCCTCGCCACTATCAACGTATATCGCACCCCGGGTCTTGCCGCAAGGCCCCGGTGATGCCGCAGAATCAGCGGCCGATGCGGGTCGAGCTGCGAAAACGGGGGCACGGCATGACCGGACGGTACGTGTGGCAACTGCACGAGGTGGACGAGACGCGGATCGCCGCGGTCGGCGGCAAGGGCGCGCACCTGGGGGCGCTGACGCGGATCGGCGGGGTGCGCGTACCTCCGGGTTTCTGCGTCACCACCGACGCCTTCCGGCTGGCCGTGGCGGGGACGGCGGCGCTGGCCGGCCCGCTGGACCGGCTCGCCCGCGTGGACGCGGACGACCCGGCGGCGATCCGCGCGGCCGCCGCCGAGGTCCGTCGCGCGGTCGAGCGGGCCGCGCTGCCGGGCGAGGTCGCGGCGGCGGTCACCGCCGCGCTGGCCGGGCTCGGCGCGGACGCCGCGTACGCCGTGCGGTCGAGCGCGACGGCGGAGGACCTGCCGGACGCCTCGTTCGCGGGCCAGCAGGACACCTACCTGAACGTGGTCGGCACGGCCGAGGTGCTGCGGCACGTCAGCCGCTGCTGGGCCTCGCTGTTCACCGACCGGGCGGTGACCTACCGGCGGCGCCACGGCATCGACGACCGGGCCGTGGAGATGGCGGTGGTGGTGCAGCGGATGGTCGTCCCGGACGCGGCCGGGGTCATGTTCACCGCCGACCCGGTCACCGGCGACCGGACGGTGGTGTCGGTGGAGGCCGGCTTCGGTCTCGGCGAGGCACTGGTCTCCGGCCTGGTGAACCCGGACGTCTTCACGGTGCGCGACGGCGCGGTGGCCGGCCGGACGATCGGCGCGAAGGCGCGGGCGGTGCACGCGGTACCCGGCGGCGGCACCCGGGAGACGCCGGTCGACCCGGCGCGGCAGGCCCAGCCCGCGCTGACCGACGCGCAGGCGGTACGCCTCGCCGCGCTGGGCCGGCGGATCGAGGCGTACTTCGGCTGCCCGCAGGACGTCGAGTGGGCAGTGACCGGGGACGACGTCCACATCCTCCAGAGCCGGCCGATCACCACGCTGTTCCCGGTGCCGGCGACCGGCGCCGACGGGACGTTCCACGTCTACCTCTCGGTCGGGCACCAGCAGATGATGACCGACGCGATGAGGCCGCTGGGCCTGTCGATGTGGCGGCTCACCGCCATGGCGCCGATGCACGAGGCGGGCGGCCGGCTGTTCGTCGACGCGACGCCGCACCTGTCCACGGTGCCGGGCCGTGCCGCGTTCCTGGGCATGATCGGCCGGGCCGACCCGCTCACCCGGGACGCGCTGGAGACGGTCCTCGCCCGCGGCGTCGTACCGGCCGCGCCGGACCCGGCCCCGGCCGGCCCGCCCGTGGCCGGACCGCCACCCCCGATCGACACGGACCCGGCGATCGTCACCACGCTCGTCGAACGCAGCCGGGAGTCTCTCGCCGCCCTGCGCCGCGGCGTCCGCGGCCGCTCCGGACCCGAGCTGTTCGACTTCCTGGCCGAGGCGTTCGCCGAGCACAAGCGGGTGCTCACCGATCCGCTGAGCGCCCAGGTGATCATGGCGGGGATGCACGCCACCTGGTGGCTCAACGACAAGCTGGGGGAGTGGCTCGGCGAACGCGACGCCGCCGACACGCTCACGCTGTCCGCGCCCGGCAACGTCACCGCCGAGATGGGCCTGGCGCTGCTCGACGTGGCCGACGTGGTCCGCGCGTACCCCGAGGTGGTGGCGTTCCTGCGGGACGCCGCCGACGACGGGTTCCTGGACGAGCTGCCGAAGCTGCCCGGCGGCGCGCAGGTGCGCGAGGCCGTCGAGGGCTACCTGGACCGGTACGGCATGCGCTGCGTCGGCGAGATCGACATCACCCGGCCACGGTGGAGCGAGCGCCCGGCCACGCTCGTGCCGCTGATCCTGGACAACGTCCGCACCTTCGCGCCGGGCGCCGCCGCGCGCCGCTTCGCCCAGGGCCGGGAGCGGGCCGAGGCGAAGGCCCGGGAGGTGCTGGACCGCCTGCGCGCGTTGCCCGACGGCGAGCGCAAGGCCGCCGAGACGCAGGCCGTGATCGATCGGGTACGGACGTTCGCCGGCTACCGGGAGTACCCGAAGTACGACATCGTGAGCCGCTACGGCGTCTACAAGCAGGCGCTCATGGCGGAGGCCGGCCGGCTGGCACGCGCCGGTGTGCTCGCCGCCGCCGAGGACGTCTTCTACCTGACGTTCGACGAGTTCCGGGAGGTCGCGGCCACCGGGCGGGTGGATGCCGGGCTGATCCGCAGGCGCCGGGAGGAGTTCCGGTCGCACCAGGCGCTCACCCCGCCCCGGGTGCTCACCTCCGACGGCGAGGCCCTCAACGGCTCGTACCGGCGGGACGACGTACCGCCGGGCGCCCTGGCCGGGCTGGCGGTCTCGGCCGGCGTCGTCGAGGGGCGGGCGCGGATCGTGGCGGACCTGGCCCGCGCCGACCTGGAGCCGGGCGACATCCTCGTCACCGCGCACACCGACCCGAGCTGGACGCCGCTGTTCGTCGCCGTCGCGGGCCTGGTGACCGAGGTGGGCGGCCTGATGACGCACGGCGCGGTGATCGCCCGCGAGTACGGCCTGCCCGCGGTGGTGGCGGTGCCGGACGCGACCCGGTTGATCCCCGACGGCGGGTGGATCCGCGTGCACGGCACCGACGGGTACGTCGAGCTGCTGTCCTGACCGGCGCGGCATGCTCGATGATGGAGGTCCGGCGAGCGGGGAGGCGCGATGCGGATCGGGGAGCTGTCGGCGCGTACCGGGGTGAGCGCCCGGTCCATCCGGTACTACGAGCAGCAGGGCCTGCTCGCCGCTCTGCGGACGTCGAGCGGCCAGCGGGTCTTCGCCGAGTCGGCGGTGGACCGGGTCCGGCTCATCCAGCGGTTGTTCGACGCCGGGCTGAGCAGCCGCCGGATGGCCGAGCTGCTGCCCTGCGTGACCGACCCGGAGATCCGCACGTCGTGGCTGACCGACCGGCTGCGCGAGGAACGGGCCCGGATGACCGCCGAGATGGCACGGCTCGCGCACGCCGTCGCAGTGCTCGACGACGTGGTGTCCGACATGACGGTGACCGAGGACACCCGGGATCCGGCCGCCTGAGCGCTTGCCCTTGACACCGGTGTCAACTCCTAGCGTCGGGTCATGAACGCGATCCTGGACACCGCATCGCCGGTGACGCCGCTGCTGGAGCCGGTCACCGTCGCCGGCCTGTCGTTGCCGTCCCGCTTCGTGATGGCGCCGATGACCCGTAGCCGCGCGCCGGGCGGCGTGCCGACGCCCGAGATGGCCGAGTACTACCGGCGCCGCGCCGCGGCGGGCGTCGGCCTGATCGTCACCGAGGGCGTGCTGGTCGACCATCCCAGCGCCGGCCACGAGGACACCGTGCCGCGGATGACCGCCGGCGCGGCCGAGGCGGGCTGGCGGGGCGTGGTCGAGGCGGTGCACGCCGCCGGTGGCCGGATCGCCGCGCAGCTGTGGCACCTGGGCAGCCTGCGTGAGCCGGTGGACGGCCGTCCGGCGTGGACCCCCTCGGGGGTACGCGAGCCGGGCCGCCCCGCGCCGCACGCGATGACCGCCGCCGACGTGGACACCCTGCTCGCGGCGTACGCGGACGCGGCGAGAGTCGCGGTCCGGGCCGGGTTCGACGCGATCGAGATCCACGCCGCGCACGGATACCTGCTGGACGAGTTCCTGTGGCCGTACACGAACCGCCGGACCGACGCGTTCGGCGGCTCCCCGGCGCGGCGGGCGGCGTTCCCGGCGGCCGTGGTCCGCGCGGTCCGCGCGCAGGTCCCGGAGCGTTTCTCGGTGATCGTGCGGTTCTCCCAGTTCAAGGAGCGCGCGTTCGACGCGCGGATCGCCGAGACCCCGGCCGAGCTGGCGCGGATCCTCACCGCGTTCGCCGAGGCCGGCGCGGACGTCCTGCACGCCTCGCAACGTCGCTTCTGGCAGCCCGTGTTCCCCGGCTCGGCGCTGAACCTGGCCGGCTGGGCGAAGCGTCTCACCGGTCTGCCGTCGATCACCGTCGGCTCGGTCGGGCTGCGGCGGGACTTCCTGCGCCCGGACGGCCCGGAGTCGGTGGCGGGCCTGGCCGCGCGGCTGGCGGACGGGGAGTTCGATCTGGTCGCGCTGGGCCGCGCGCTGCTGGGCAACCCGGCCTGGGTGACGCACGCGGCCACCGGTCGGCTGGACGAGATCGTCGACTACCGCAAGGCGCACGAGGACGTCTATCCCTAGGCGGCAGGGGTTGACGCCGGGGGATGTTATCGCTCACAGTCGATGGCAGGGCATGAGCGCCGCAAGGCTCACCGGGCGAGCCGCGCTGGGCGTACCCCCGACACCGTCTCCGGACGCGGGGTCGGGAACTCGCACCACCACCATCGCGTAACCCCGGAAGAGGAATCCGCATGAGACGAAAGAGAGCCTTGCTGACCACCGGCATCCTGGCCGGCGCGCTCGCCGCCGGGATGGCGGTGGCCCTGGCGCCGTCCGCGAGCGCCGGCACCACGCTGCGCGCGTCGGCGGCCGAGAAGGGCCGTTACTTCGGCGCCGCGGTCGCCACCGGCAAGCTGTCCGACAACACGTACGCCACGGTGCTGAACCGCGAGTTCAACTCCGTGGTGGCCGAGAACGAGATGAAGTGGGACGCCACCGAGCCGCAGCAGGGGCGGTTCAGCTACACCGGCGGCGACCGGCTGGTCAGTCACGCACGCGCGAACGGCATGTCGGTGCGCGGGCACACGCTGCTCTGGCACGCCCAGCAGCCGTCGTGGGCGCAGGGTCTGTCCGGCAGTGCGCTGCGCAACGCCGCGATCAATCACGTCACCCAGGTCGCCACCCACTTCCGTGGGCAGATCTACGCCTGGGACGTGGTGAACGAGGCGTTCGCCGACGGCGGTAGCGGCGGGCGCCGCGACTCGAACCTCCAGCGCACCGGCAACGACTGGATCGAGGCGGCGTTCCGGGCGGCCCGCGCGGCGGACCCGGGCGCGAAGCTCTGCTACAACGACTACAACACCGACGGCATCAACGCGAAGTCGACCGGTATCTACAACATGGTCCGCGACTTCAAGTCGCGGGGCGTGCCGATCGACTGCGTCGGCTTCCAGTCGCACCTGGGCACCACGATCCCCGGCGACTACCAGGCCAACCTCCAGCGCTTCGCCGACCTGGGCGTCGAGGTGCAGATCACCGAGTTGGACGTGATGACCGGCGGCAACCAGGCGAACATCTACGCCGCCGTGACCCGCGCCTGCCTGGCGGTGTCGCGCTGCACCGGCATCACGGTGTGGGGCGTGCGGGACTGCGACTCGTGGCGCGGCTCGGACAACGCGCTGCTGTTCGACTGCTCGGGCAACAAGAAGGCGGCGTACAACGCGGTGCTCGACGCGCTGAACGCCGGCGGCAACAACCCGCCGCCGACCACGACGCCGCCGCCGAACAACCCGACCACCCCGCCGCCGGGCCAGGGTGGATGTTCGGCCTCGGTGTCGCTGAACTCCTGGACCGGTGGGTTCGTGGCGACGGTGAAGGTGACGGCGGGTTCGTCGGGCACCCGGGGATGGACGGTCACCATGACGTTGCCGGGCGGCGCGAGCATCACCAACACCTGGAGCGCGACCGCCAGCGGGAACAGCGGCACGGTGCGGTTCGCGAACGTGAGCTACAACGGCCAGCTCGGCGCCGGTCAGAGCACCGAGTTCGGTTTCCAGGGCAACGGGAGCGGATCGGGTATGACGCCCACCTGCTCCGCGACCTGATCCGGGCCACCGCGGGGGTACGGGA